>CALRFM010000049.1 GCA_943356515.1 Patescibacteria group bacterium | reverse complement strand
TAAACTGATAACCCGACTCCTGTTTTCCTCCGTAGAGGTAAGGTTGCTTTTGTTTGTCATGCAGATGATAATGGACTAATGAATAGTTCCCATTATTCACGGCGTTTCTCTAAACAGGGGATGACATTTCTATCTTGGTGTGAGAAGAGAAGCGAGAAGGTTGACAAAGTACTCCCTTTAAGGTATCCTAAACGTATTATGATACAAGATGTATATGGCATCAAGGAGTTTCAAATGAATCTTCCAAAAATTGCCACAAAGATCAAAGAGCAAGGTGGTCATTACTTAATAACTAATCGAAGTAAGCCTTCTATGGTAGCTATTCCATTTGAAGACTATCAAGAGATAGAAGACATTCTGATGGAATTGAATTCGCCCAAGTTACAAAAAGAAGTAAAAAAAGCACGAGAAGATTATAAAAAAGGTGAGGCGATCTCAATTGATGAATTGAGAATCTCTGATGAGTAATATATATTCAATTCAATTATCAAAACGAGCTCATAAGGATTTTCAAAAGCTTGATCCTTCACTACAAAAACCCATATATCAAGCGCTTATTAAACTCTCCACAAGCCGTACCCCGCAACAATTTAAAACACTTAAAGGTAAAAATATCGCGCAATATCGATTGCGTGTTGGGGATTATCGAATACTGTATGATGTGTACAATGAAGACAATGTTGTATTAATAATACGAATTGGACATAGGAGAGATATTTACCGATAAGTATTAAAGAGCTGGCATTGTCGGAGTAAGTGGAACAGCTGGTACTATAGGAGGTGGTGTATTTGTTGATGTAGGTTCAGGAGTTGGTGATGGTATGGAAGTTGTTGTTGGAATAGGTGTACTTGAAGGTATTTGTGTAGGTTCAGGAGTGTTGGTTGGCTTTGGAGTCGGTGTTTCGGTCGGCGTTGGCGTAACATCACTACAATCTTCATCAGGCATATGTTTTTTAGAATAAAATTGTGAGTAGGTTTCTTTGCATAAACCACAATATTTCTTTGTTTCTTTACATAGTTTTACTTCAATGATTGATGTTGGACGGGTAAATTCTCTGGGAGCTTTTCCACTGAGTGCACTTATCATAAACCCATGCCATATGGGTGCTGCAGCAACTGAGCCAAACAAGCCATTCATCGGGGTATTATCGTTATTTCCAACCCAGATCCCCGTAACAAGGGTTGGAGTATAGCCGATAGTCCAGGCGTCTCTGAAATCATTGGTGGTACCGGTTTTAGCTCCAGCAGGGCGACCAAGATTCAACCAATTGTTTTGGCCAAGCGTTTCTTTGCGCGCTTCATTGTCTGACAGTATGGATGTAGTCAAGTATGCCGCAGCACTATCTATCACTTGTTTGGCATAGGTGCCACCTATAAATTGTTTTTCATACGGTTCTTTTAGTTCTTTCTCACTGGTTTCTTTGCGGGTTTGGGGAGTATATCGATAGATTTCTTTGCCATATTTATCTTCAATCTTCAGAATCGGATGACTTGCCACCAACTCACCATTGGTTGCCAACACGCCAAAAGCACGGGTTATCTCAAAGAGCGTTACTTCACCGCCACCAAGCACCAAAGACAGGCCGTAATCTTGATCTTTATCAAGCGATGTGATTCCCATATCATGTGCTATTTTTATAGCCTTTTTAACTCCCACCATTTGGAGTACTTTAACTGCGGGAATATTCAGGGAATTAGCAAGGGCTCTTCTGACTGTCACCTCACCACGGAATGCTCCATCATAGTTTTTAGGCTGATAGCCATTGATATTTATCGCCTCATCCATTACTTTATCTTCGGGATGCGCGCCATCTGTAAATGCTTGAGTATAAACGAGTGGCTTGAAGGTAGATCCAGGCTGCCGTTTGGCAAATGCCACGTTAAATTTCCCAAACTCATCATTGGTCCAATCGACACTCCCTACAAGGGCCATAATTTCCCCCGTAATTGGGTTCAAAGATACCAGAGCAGCATTGCTCGCATCTTGGCGGTTGAGGTTGGCTATGTGCTGGGCAATGAGTGTCTCACCTGTTTTTTGATAGTCTCTGTCTATCGTAGTAGTTACACGGAACCCTTGGCGATTTACTTCATCTTCTCCATATTTTTCATATAAATAATCACGCACCCAAATGGCAAAGTGTGGGGCAAGTGTAGGAGTATCTTCTTTCTGCTCTGCGTATTTCACTTCATCTACATCTTCTGGATTGAATCCAAGTTTCTCTAAAATGATCGCTTGTCGAGCATTAAGCTTCTCAAGATCTCCTCCAAAAGGAGAAAGGCCAGAGGGAGATTTGGGAAGTGATGCTAATATAGTAGATTCACCTAACGTAAGTTGGGCCACATCTTTATCAAAATATGTTGTTGCGGCGGCTTCAATACCATATGCTCCTGCACCAAAGTAGATTGAGTTCAGATACATTTCCAGTATTTCATCTTTCGAATATCGGCGATCTACTTCTAAAGCCAAAAGCACTTCCTGCAGTTTGCGACGTATCGACTTTTCTGGGGTAAGTAACGCATTTTTTACCAGTTGCTGGGTTATGGTTGAGCCACCTTGCGAGTAGGTAGAGGAGCGAATATTAGCCCAAAATGCGCGCGCAATGCCTTTGGGGGAGAATCCGGGATGTTGGTAAAACTGGTCATCTTCGATGGCAACGATGGCACCTTTGAGAGCATCGGGCATGCGCTCGATGGGGTACACCTCTATATCTCGCGCCTCTGCAGTATGATAAAAAGCTTTACTGTTTCGATCCATCAAAATCAGCCCGGTATTGTTTCGGTTCATAAGCTTCTCTGGGGTAGCCAGATCTCCCACAAACAATAGGTAGGTAGTTATGACAAATATAATCCCAATCAGAAGGCCACCAGATATAAGGGCGATTACCATGGGCAAGCTCAAGTGTTTAAATCTATTTATTTGGCTGCGAAGTTCAAATATAAATACTTTAACTTGCTCTGTAAGCTCCTTGGAAAGGCGAATATATCGATCACGTTTCATAGGGTTAGTATAGCAGCATAGAGGAGCTACTTATAGTAAAAGGGACTGTCCCGAAAATCGGGACAGTCTCGATCCGCCAATGGCGGACGGGATGACAAAAACGACATCCTGTTTTGCGCTGGCTTTATTTTGAGATTATGTGGGGAGTGGGGGAAGGAAGTATCATTGTTGTGACTTTTTGCTGTGTTTCTTAAGCCATGCAGAAATTTCTTTGATAGCAAGATTGTTAGTATCAACAGTAATCATAAAATCTACTATTTCTTTATTATTAAACTCGGCTTCATAACCATTTATCTCAATAAATCGCTTGGTAGAAAAGAAAGCAGTGCGCTTATTCCCATCTTCGAATGGGTGATTTTTAACTAACGATTGCATTATGGCGCCAGCCTTTTCCCAAATATTAGGATATAGATCGTTACCTCCAAATGAAGCTTTTGCCCGCTCTATAGCTGAATGAAGTAATCCAAAGTCTCTTATTCCACTACGACCTCCACCAATTTTAATCATATAGTCGTGAATGTCATACACCTCTTCGATCTCAAGATAGTTTATTGTCATTTATATTGGCCAATTCTTTAATTGCACCTTTATATTTTGTTGCATTTTCATCAAGCCACTCATAAAATTCAGGTGTAAGATGCTTTGTTCCTGAATGAATTTTTGGCATAACGACAGCTATTTGCTTATTGGCATTATGTTCAACCATAATTTCGTCACCAGCTTTCCAGCCAGCATCTCTCATAAAAGATGCAGGGAGGGTAATGGCAAGAGAATTTCCGACAGCGATAATTTTTTGTAACATAAGAGTAATAATTAATAATGTTATAACGTGATTATAACATATGTTTCATAAGTAATAAATATATACCTTCGTATAATAATAACATAATTACATAGTAGAATGATTAGATGAGTGATAATCTTGCGTACTATTTGGGCTTTTCATATTGTGAAGGAATTGGCCCTACTAAGTTTGATGTACTTATTCGAGCGTTTGGCACTGTGGCTACAGCATATCATGCGCCTCAACATGAACTTACTACTTATCTGGGTGCAAAGTTGGCAAGTAGGTTTGTAGCATTTCGAAACTCATTTGATGCTCAAAAGGAAATTGAATCCATTACTAAGTCAGGCATCACTGTATTAACACGTGAACATATCTGGTATCCTCCACAGCTCAAAAATATATTTGATCCACCCATCTGTTTGTATGTCAAAGGAGATGTGTCACTCTACGATTGGGAAAAGGATCTGTTCATCGCAATTGTTGGTACGCGTAAACCTTCAGATTATGGCAGGCAAATAACCACAAAATTTAGTAGAGAACTAGCACAAGCCGGATGCGTGATCGTATCGGGCATGGCGCTTGGTGTAGATGGAATTGCCCATTGGGCAGCCCTAAACGAAGGAAAACGCACTATAGCCGTGTTAGGATCGGGAATCAATTACATCTCTCCACCCACACACGAAGGCCTGTACTACAAGATTATCGCATCGGGAGGACTCGTGATATCTGAATTCCCATCACATATACAAACTAATAAAGGTATGTTTGTATCACGCAACAGGTTAGTTTCTGGATTATCTCGTGGCGTGGTGGTTACCGAAGGGCTCAAAAATTCCGGCTCACTCATCACAGCGCGTTTGGCACTTGAGCAAGGCAAAGATGTGTTTGCGCCACCCGTTCCCATCACCTCAAGTCAATCTGAAGCTCCTACCAGACTCCTTAAAAATGGGGCTAAACTCATTACATCTGGCACAGATGTATTGGAAGAATATGGTATGGAAAACAATCAAGCAGTAGAACGAGTTATGAGTCAACTCGGCCAAGAAGAGCGCAAGTTGGCAGAGCTCCTTTCAAAAGAAGCATTCACACCAGATGAGCTTGCCCGATTTGTTAAAGCTCCCATTTATAAAGTACTCACCCTTTTATCAACCATGGAGCTTTCAGGGATAGTAGAGAAGAATGATCAGGGGAAATATCAGATACGAGTGTGAGAAATTTTTATTCTCCATTATTAAGTTTTTGAAGTCTCCGAAGATATTTGGGTGTATGAATTGGTTGAGTAGAAATAAATGTATCAATCATGTCTTGAGACTGTTTCTCATCAAACATATCTGAAGCTATCGATAGTACATTAATATGATCATTTTGCCTCCCATGCTTAACATGCTCTCCATTCATACCCATACCACAATATATGCCTTTAAATCTATTGGCCGCCATGCATACTCCTATACCAGAACCGCATATCACAATACCAAGAAAGTTTTCAGGATTTTGTAGTACTGCCTGTGCTACTTTTTGAGCATAATCTGGGTAGTCATCTTCGGGGTCGTGTTCATAATTTCCCAAATCTTCAACGCGAATATTTTTGTTTTGCAAATATTCAACCAGCTTATTTTTAAGCTCAAAACCTCGGTGATCTGCTCCGATAAAGATGGTCATATGTTTAGTATACTATATATAATGTTTGACACCCATTGTCATCTTAACTTTAAGCGATTTAAAAAAAATGTAGATGAGGTTATTTCGCGGGCACTCAAGGCTGGTATCACACACATTGTCATTCCAGGCACCGATGTAAAACAGTCTCAAAAGGCGGTAGAAGTGGCACAAAAGCATGACCAGTTCTATGCGGCAGTTGGCATACATCCGCATCATGCATTTGAGTTAATGACCAATGATCAATTACAAATGACAAGTGAACTTGATGAGATAGAGAAATTAATATCTCACCCCAAAGTAGTTGCTATAGGTGAAGTAGGGATGGATAAGCACGTATATGAGAATACTAAGTATTCTGAATATGCGGTGGACGAGCGTTTTATAGAAACGCAGCGAGAACTCTTTCGAAGGCATATCGAACTGGCAATTAAACATAACAAGAGTCTTATTCTTCACAATAGAGAGGCCACCGATGAGCTTGTTAGTATTCTCAACAATTCATGGGATGCAAAGTTAGAGCATCAAACGGTACTCCATTGTTGTGAGGCAGATGAGCGGCTCTTAGCTATTGCAAAAGACCATAACATGTTTATAGGGGTAGACGGCGACGTGACGTTTGATGTCAGCAAGCAAGAATTCATAAAAAAGGTCCCCATTGATATGCTGGTGCTTGAAACAGATAGTCCGTTTATTCTTCCCGAACCCTTACTTTCTCAAAAGAAATATCCCAATGAGCCTGCACATCTTACCTACATCGCTCAATCTGTTGCGCATATTAAAGGGTTGACGGTTGAAGAAGTAACACGCATCACCACAGAAAACGGGAAGAGGTTGTTTCAGATCGAATAAGAGCTTACCAAAACATCAAGTGCATGATCATGGCGAATATGAATCCAGTCAGATACGAGTCAAGAGCCCATCCTAAAAAGCCACCAACTACAAAAAGCGTTACTGTTTGAACATTTTGAAACCCACTCGAAGACTTAACTGCCAAGTGCATGGTTATGATATATACAATTGAGATTATTACAAAGTAAAAAAGGCTCATATAAATGTCAATACTTCTACCCATTTCTGTTGAAATCGTTTGGGGTGGTATTCTTGGGCTTTGTCAAATGCCATTATGCTCATTTTTTCTTGCTGCATTGAGTCATAATAGTGTTCAACTATTTTTTGGGCTATCTCTTTTGGATTTGTCCTATCTACATAATCTGCAGCATTGCCTGCGATCTCTCGAAACACTGGAATATCCGAAAGTATGCTTGGAGTACTCATAAATCCAGCCTCTATAAATGAAAGTCCAAAGCCCTCATCATGAGACAGAAGCACATTTGTTTTTGCCCTTTTATAGAGCGTCATAAGCTCGAAGTCTGATACAAATCCAGGGAATATAAAGCGCTTATCGCCTTCTACCATTTTCATAAATTGAACAAGTGATGCATGCCACGGATGAGGTTTTATTTGTCCTTGCTTAGCCTCAAATACTTTTCCCACACAAACACACGTTACATTGGCTAGCTTTACTGCTTGAGCAAGCGCAGGAAGATTTTTGTTCCATGTCGCATCTCCCACATAGAGAACAAAATCAGTCAAGTTTGCCAGATTCTTATTAGAGCTCATTTGCTCAAAGTTCAATTGAGTGAATTCTGGCTGAATGCCGTGAGCATTGGTATGAAATGGGTGGTGAACATTTCGGGAATCCATGTGGGGTAAAAACATGTGAGGAACGGTTGGATATATCACTTTGATGCTGTTTTGTGGTATTTTGTATATGTTTATAAGGTCTTGTTTGCTGACTTCAGAATCGGTAACAATAATATCATATTTGCCTTTAGCTCTATTACTGAGGAATTTATACCACAAACCTCGTAATCCAATAGGAAACTGTTTGGGGTATTTGAGCGGGATAATATCGTGAATTACCGCTATGCGCTTATTGCCAACCTTATGCACAGATACAGGCTTTTGTATAGGGCTAAAAAATGGGTTTATAACCACATTTTCTTTCTTCATTTTTTGAAGATCAGACGTGTATTGTATGAGTAAGGTATCGCCAGGGTTAGATGAAGTGGTTTGAAACTGAGATATCGTATCTGTTTTAATGGGGTTTATATCTTTGGGTGGTTCCATATGATCTATGGTGTCGAGTGCTTCTCGTAGAGTTTGGTAGTAGCGTCCAATACCACGTACACGACTTTGTGCATCTTTTGCAGTAGGATCATATACCGATATGTGTTTCATATGATTATTGTATCAGGTTGAGTATTCAAGAATAAAGATGATACATTGGAAGTTAGAATAATGATATAAAAAATTGTCGAGAATGATGACAGTTTT
>CALRFM010000048.1 GCA_943356515.1 Patescibacteria group bacterium | reverse complement strand
GTTTTCCTCCGTAGAGGTAAGGTTGCTTTTGTTTGTCATGCAGATGATAATGGACTAATGAATAGTTCCCATTATTCACGGCGTTTCTCTAAACAGGGGATGACATTTCTATCTTGGTAGGGGATGACATTTCTATATTGGTGTGAGAGAGGGACGTTGCGTATTGCCTCAACTCCATTGCAATGTTACAATAGACTTCATCACTATGGCACAACAACCTCAAAAAGACGTATTCACCCAATTTTTCGTAGACATGGAACATAAGTGGCTTAAAGCTTGGTCTGAGAGTGGTGTGATAAACAAATATCTTCATAAAAATGATTCTGCAGAAAAACGATTTTCTTTTCAAGATGGCCCCATAACAGCCAATAACCCTATGGGTGTGCATCATGCATGGGGCCGAACGTATAAAGATTTATGGCAAAAGTTTCATAACCTTACCGGTCATAAACAACGTTTCTTAAGCGGATTTGACTGTCAAGGACTGTGGGTTGAAGTTGAAGTAGAAAAGGAACTGGGAATAAAAAACAAGCAAGACATTGAAAACTTAGTTGAAGGAGACTCAAAAGCTTCTATCGCAAAATTTGTACAACTGTGTAAAGATCGCGTACATAAATATGCTGGTATTCAAACCGAACAATCGAAACGTCTCGGATACTTCATGGACTGGGAGAATTCGTACTACACCATGTCCGATGAGAATAATTATATGATTTGGCACTTTCTAAAAACCTGTCATGAAAATGGATGGATTTACAAAGGTCACGAATCGGTGCCGTGGTGCCCACGTTGTGAAACCGCCATATCGCAGCATGAAATGCTTACTGAAGATTACAAAGAAGTAGTGCATGATTCTATTTATTTAGAATTACCTATTGAAGGACGCACCAACGAATATTTGTTGGTTTGGACCACGACCCCCTGGACACTGCCTGCAAATATAGCAGTTGCGGTAGATGAAAAAATAGATTATTCACTGGTGCAAGGAACGACTGGAGATACCTTTTGGGTAGCACATGAACTCATTGAATCAGTCTTCTCCGCCAAAGGCGGATCGGCCCATGGCCGACAAATAATAAAAACAGTAAAAGGAAAAGAACTTGTCGGACTTACATATAAAGGTCCATTTGATGAACTTTCTGCCGTGGCAGAAGTTGCCAATGCAAACAAAGACACGTTCCACACCGTGGTAGCAACAGACCCACTCATCATGCCCATAACGACCGAAGAGGGAACGGGGCTAGTTCACACCGCCGTAAGTGCGGGAACTGAAGATTTTAAACTTGGGAAAAAGCTCGGACTTCCCATGATTCCGGTGATTGCAGATAACGCAGATTACCTTCCGCATTTGGGATTTTTGGCTGGGAAAAATGCTAAAAAGCATCCGGAAATAATCTTTGACTACTTAAAAGAAAAGGAGAGTCCGTCAGCTGGCGGATGGATATTTGAAATACGAAAGATAAAACACCGTTACCCTGGTTGTTGGCGCTGTAAGACGGAACTGGTTTGGAAAGTGGCAGATGAATGGTACATTGCCATGGATAAGCCATCGAAAGACGACAAAAGAACCCTCCGGGAGAGAATGATGCAGGTAACCAAGAAAATAGAATGGATGCCATCATTTGGACTCTCTAGAGAACTTGACTGGCTCAAAAATATGCATGATTGGCTTATATCTAAAAAGAATCGCTATTGGGGTTTAGCGCTTCCTATATATGTTTGTAGTGAATGTGAAGAATTTACTGTGTTGGGTTCTAAAGAAGAGCTCAAGGAAAAAGCAATAAAAGGTTGGGACAAAATGGAAGGAAAAACTCCTCACAAACCATTTATTGATGAAGTAGTTATTGCATGCCCAGCTTGCGGTAAAGATGCACGTCGCATAGGCGATGTTGGCAACCCATGGCTTGACGCTGGAATTGTTCCGTATTCAACCATCAAAGAACATAATGTTGGAGAACCACTTTATACATCAAACAAAGAAGAATGGAAGAAATGGTTCCCTGTAGATTTTATAACCGAATCATTCCCTGGACAATTTAAAAACTGGTTTTACGCCATGATCGCTATGTCTACGGTTTTGGAAGATACAAACCCATTCCAGCGCGTGTTGGGCTTTGCTACACTCCTTGCTGAAGATGGGAAAGCCATGCACAAAAGCACTGGCAACTCAATTGAGTTTAATGAAGGAGCAGATGATATAGGAGTGGACGTGATGCGCTGGGCATACATACGTCACAATCCAGCAGAAAACTTATTATTCGGATATACCAAGACCAATGAAGTGCGCAGACAATTCTACCTGCTGTTGTGGAATACCTATAAATACTACAAACAATATTCCGAAAGCGATGGCTTTACGTATACACCAGGCACCACTCACATCGACGATTTAAGTTCAGTGCTCGACCAATGGATGCTTATGCGACTCAAACAAACACAATTACTAGTGAAATCGTCTCTTGAACATTACGATCCGCAAGCTGCAGCAGAGGCAATAGAATCCTTGGTTTCAGATACTTCAACATGGTATGTACGCAGATCTCGAAGCAGAGAAGACAAGCAAGATTTCTACAAAACCATCAGTAAGGTACTGGTAGATGTATCGATTATCATGTCGCCGCTTATGCCGTTTATCACTGAAGAACTTTATACGAGCATAACTGGTGAAGAGTCGGTACATCTTTCAACGTGGCCAGAGCAAAAAGAAATTGAAGTGAACGAAGATTTAATTGCCGATATGGAAACAGTGCGGGCAATAGTAGAAGTCGGTCACAGAGTACGCAAAGATCACCAGCTTAAAGTTCGACAGCCACTTGCGTCAGTGAAGGTAGGGCTTCCTTCAACTCAACAACTCATCATCAAGGAAAAGAAAGATGCTTATAAAGAACTCATTGCGGCAGAGCTGAATGTGAAGTTGGTTGAATTTTCTTTGGAAAAAATATCAGAACTATCTATCAAATACGACACCACCCTTACTCCAGAGCTTAAAAAAGAAGGGGAACTGCGAGACTTACTGCGAAAGATTCAACAGATGCGCAAAAAACTTGGTGCTGCAGTGGATGATGAGGTTAACATAACTATTCCTAAGTCGTTTGAGGAATTTGAAGAGCAGATAGTAAAACAGGTTCATGCGAAAAATGTATCATACGGCGATGCGCTTGATGTTACACTGTAAGCATGCCACTTTTGAATTTTCTTCCCATAGTTCTCATCTATCTTTTTGGGCTTATTAACTTATTTGGCATTCGTCCAGATCTTCTTATAGCTGCTGCAGCGTATGGTGGAATTGGAATAATTTGCTTCATCATTATTCGAAGACTCAATATATATCGGTACTTTTTCCGCTCAAATGCAACGTTGTTTTACTGGTTTTCGCTTACCTTCCTCATAGGAACATACTTCTTTGGCGTTGTGGCAAATGGTTCCCGTAGATGGCTTGATATTGGTATATTTCAATTTCAACCATCAGAACTTTTGAAGATATTTCTCATTGTTTTTTTGGCTCAAATATTTGCGCAAAAACGCTCATTTATGCAACAGCGATTCCTATTCCTTCGCGGACTTGTGTACACAATAATTCCAACAATCATCATCTTTTTACAGCCTGATTTAGGAAGCGCTCTTATATTGGGAACCATATTTATTGTTATGGCGCTCCATGCCAGACTACCTGCCAAGCAACTCGTTGTGTTTTTTAGTATTATTGTCATATCTATTCCGCTTGTGTGGTTTACGTTACATGATTACCAAAAAGGTAGAATTAAAAGCTTTATAAATCCACAACTCGATTCATCAGGTGCTTCATACAATATGTCTCAAGCTATCATTTCAGTAGGGTCCGGCCGCGTGTTTGGTAAAGGTCTTGGTCTGGGTAAACAGTCACAACTACGATTTTTACCAGAGTATCATACCGATTTTGCATTTTCATCATTTATGGAGCAATTTGGCCTATTGGGAGGAGGAATACTCATATCACTTTACATGGTATTTTTTACTCTCTTATTTGCACGAATCATGCAGTGTATGCCTCGTGGCGATCCCGATGAACAATATCGGTATTATTACACATTAGGCTTTTCAGCATTTATCATAATGCAAACGTGTGTAAATATAGGGATGAATATAGGTATATTACCTGTTGCAGGTATCACGCTCCCATTTATATCGTATGGCGGCTCATCACTTATAACTTTCATTATCGGGCTTGCACTACTGCCTTAATGCAGTATAATAATACTCTATATGAATACTCACGGCGTCATAGATGTAGGCGGAAAGCAATACATTGTACAAAAAGGCGATACTATAACCATTGAAAAGCAGGAAGCAGAAGAGGGATCAAAGATCTCTTTTCCGATACATATGTTGTTTAACGAAGAAAGTAAAGAAGTGGAACTTGGTGCTCCACACTTACAACACACGGCAACCGCAGAAGTAATAGAACATCTTAAGGGTGATAAAATACGTGTCGCTAAATTTAAATCTAAAGTTCGTTCACGAACCGTACGAGGATTCAGAGCACAATTAACAAAGGTACAAATTACCAATATTTAATAGCTGATAGCAAACGGCTAATAGCTAAGGACTAATACATGGCACATACAAAAGCACAACGAGCAGTAAAAGGAAACAGAGACTCCATTTCTAAAAGACTTGGTATCAAACTGTATGGTGGTCAAAAAGCTATAGCCGGAAACATCATCGTGCGACAACGAGGAACAAAAGTAAATGCAGGCGCAGGCGTAATGGTAGCAAGAGACCATACCCTAATGTCACTCATTGAAGGAACCGTAGAATTTTTCAAAAAACAAGGAAAGCAATACGTAAAAGTAGTGTAACTCCATGCAGAATGCATCACAAAGCGAACTTATTGATCAACTAATTACAGAGCGCGATATTTTAAAAAAAGCCCGTGTTGTAGACGTTCTTCGAACTGAGTATGACCTGCGACTTCCGCAAATAGCTTCACATATTCACAAACATCCTTCATACATATCTCACGTGCATAGGTTACTTCGCGTACCACAACTGGTTGTCGATGGCTACTATTCAAAGCAAATTTCTGCCACACATTTGATGATTTTGTCACGGCTGCAAACCACTGCAGAAATAGAAGAGGCGTATGAAGAGGTATTAACAAATAATTTAACATCAACGCAAACAGAGTTGGTTGTACGACGAATGAAGTACGATGTAGAAAGTGACAGCAAACATATATCTCCAGATGAACTCAAGAAAACTGAAATCTTATTGCAAGATAAACTTCAGGGTAAAGTGCGCATACTGCAATCACAAGTTCGATCTAAAATAGTTATAGAGCAGCGAGGGCCAGCTTCTCAAACATCTGCATTTATTCGTGAGATAGTAAAAAAACTCAAGAGCGAGCCAGGAGAGGTGCCAGAGGAAGAGGAATTGCACGTGCTTGACTAAAAGGATTTTCTAACTTCCCCATTTGATTTATGGGAAAGTATCGGTAAAATACTTGCCCTACAATACTATCAAAAGCTATGGGACCAAATTCACGAGAGTCAGAAGACCTGGGTCTGTTGTCTCCCATCACAAAATAATGATCTTCTGGAACGGTCAACACTACTCCTTCTTGAATATAACTTCCTGGGATAAGCGTTGTTTTAGCAGATATGTAATTCTCTGTAAGTTGTGTACCATTTACAAACACTTCTTGATTCTGAATAAGTACCGTATCTCCCGGCCTTCCAATAATACGTTTTATATATTCTATGTCTGGATTTCGAATTGAGTGAAATACGACAATATCTCCTTGAACAGGTTTGCGCATCTTATATGTTATTTTGCTGGTGAAAATATAATTACCATTTTCAAATGTAGGCACCATAGAAGCTCCTTTGATCTGATTGGGTTGCATTACAAAAAGGTAAACAACTATAAATAATGAACCGACAAATACAATGGTTTCCATGATTTCCATGAGAAACGCAATAAGCCCTTTGAGAAAAATCATATCTCACCATTTTAACCAAGATTTGCCCCAAATACAACCAAGCCGTAGTATACTTATCACAAGAGCTTAACTTAGGTTGTTTATGCGCGCATAGCTCAGTTGGTAGAGCGTTCGATTCACATTCGAGAGGTCTCTGGTTCGAGTCCAGATGTGCGCACTTTATTAGTATCATCATTCCCTTGAAATTATCCGCCATTGTTATAGCTAAAAACGAAGAGAAAAATATACCCCGGTGTCTTACTTCGCTTGCCTTTGCAAATGAGATAGTAGTGGTCGACAATACTTCTACAGACACCACTGGTCATATGGCACGAGCTATGAAGGCAAAAGTAATTACTTCCAATATTAAAAATAACTTTTCAGCACTGCGAACCGTGGGGATGAACTATGCAAGCGGGGAGTGGCTTTTGTATATCGATGCCGATGAAGAAGTAACACCTGAATTACAAAAGAGTATTTTGGAAGCAATAGAGAAAAATGAAAAACAGGTTTATTATATTAAACGACGTGATAATTGGTGGGGGAGACAGGTCACTCACGGAGAAGTATCTGCAGCATATAACCAAGGCATCATTCGCTTGGTGAAAAAGGGGAGTGGTTCATGGAAGCATCTGGTGCATGAGGCATTCAATTCAAAATATAATGCCAAGACACTGCGTGGCTATTTAGATCATTATCCGCATCCAGACGTAGCAAGTTTTATAGAATCGGTAAACAGATATAGTTCTATTCGTGCCAAAGAGTTGTACGATAAAGGAGTTCGATCAAATATTATTACCATCCTTACCTATCCCATTGGTAAATTTATTTACACCTACTTTATTAAGGGAGGATTTCTTGATGGAGCTGCCGGATTTGTGTATTCATTCATGATGAGCTTTCATTCATTCTTGGTGCGATCAAAATTGTATACCATGCCCACATGAAGACAGTTCGTAATACAGTACTTGTTTTTACTCTCATCTTCTTTTCACTTGGTCAAATTGGGCGAATCGGAATAGGGGACTACCCTGTCTTTATTCACTTATACGAAGTGCCTCTCGTTCTTTTTACGATACTGTTGATGTTCAAATTTCGGCTCAAACCGCTCTCTCAATCAAAGTTAAAAATCCTCTGGATCATGGCTATTTGGACATTGATCAGCTTTATTATTTCTCTATTCTTTTATTCGTGGTATGAGAATGTTATTGCGCTTATGTATATGCTACGATTAGCGTTCCATCTTTTATTTGGTATGTATGTGAGCACGTACATCTTGCAGCTATCTGTCACCCATCTCAATACATTAAAACTTGTCATGTATGCTCTTATTGCGTGGTTTGCTGGTACCATGATAGTTCAATATTTCTTGTACCCTAATATCGGAAACATCGCGTATCTTGGTTGGGATCCACACATACAAAGAGCAGTAGGACTGTTTTTAGAACCGCCTCTTGCTGCGGCATTCTTGGGTCTTTCCATGATCTACCTTTATCAAAGTAAGTTCTTAATTATCTATCGATATACCTCTATAGGAATCCTTGGCATGTTATTTCTTCTTACCTATTCAAGAGGTGCGTTGGTTGCAGGATTGTCAACTCTCGGTTATCTCCTCTTAAGAAGTATGAAGCTACAATTACTCAGCACCATCATCGTGATTATGCTATTCGGATTGGTACTCTCGGGTAAATCAAACTTGGAGAGTACTAACTTATTTCGTACCAGTTCAATCCAGTCTCGCATGACAGATTACCAACAGGGAGTTGAGATTTGGTCTCAGAACATTATTTCTGGTATCGGCTATAATCATATTCGATTTGAGAAAGAGACGTACATCGATGAAGTTTTTGTTGAAGATTACAATCCATCACATGGCATTTCCTCATTTCATTCAAGCTTCCTTATAGTGGGAGTGACAACTGGGGTTATTGGGCTTGCGATTGCATTCATTGGGCTGG
>CALRFM010000047.1 GCA_943356515.1 Patescibacteria group bacterium | reverse complement strand
AACATAAACTTTACAATTATCGTGGAGTATCAAAAGCAAACTTTCCGTTATACTTAAAGGAGATGGAATACCGATACAATCACAGAAAAGAAAACATACTAGAACCTATTATGAAGTTGTATTTTGGTTACGTTTCGTACTAATTACCTAAAAGAGTATATACTTCTTTTTTGAGAAATATATATTTAACTCTATCGCTCTCCATGAGTTGCCACCCACTAGAAAACCGAATAGATGTATCGATTTTCTCCACCCTTCTCATTTCTTCTGAAGATGTTGGAGTATTAAACTGCAATATTGGTCGCTCACCAAAAGTCGGCACGCCTAATTGAACTGCTGCAATTGGGCCTTTTTCACCTGACCAACCTGTAGGTATAGGGTGAGGGAAAATTGAATTAAGTTCACCTGGTCTTTGTTTACTAGCTAAGAATAGCGCATCTACAAGAGGATCTTGTCCTGCAAACTCTTTGACTATTCTGTCAACTTCAGCACGAATAAGTTTATCCATTACTTCATTAATAGTTACTTCCGCTGCTGGTAAGTCAGGGGATGTTGCTGCTTTCTGAGCTTGTGCAACTTTAGAGGTTGGAGTTGGGTCTCCTGCTCCACCACATGCTGCTAAAACTGCCGCAGCAGTACTCAAAGAACTATATCTTAAAAAATCCCTTCGAGATAATTTTTTTCTTTCCATAATCCCAGTATTATACAAAAATACTATGGGTTACGCAATGCCTGGAGAAGTTCCTACAGTCAAAAAAGTAGAATTTCGTTATCAATTACAGGACTATAGCAAAATATTTCTCCACCCCTCATTTCCGAGAAATAAATTTCCTGGACAGAGAGTTGATGGCTTGATTTCGCGGTGACCAAATATTTTACAATGTGGATATTTGCGAATAATTTTTTTTGCAGTCTGTAGAGCTTTCCTTGTTGGAGGAGCCTTTTTCAAATCATCAAGAAAGCAAATCGCAATACTCCTGCAATTATAGTTCCAACTACCACAATGCCAACCTATGTGAGAATCTTGTAAAATATGCTCAAAAGTACCATCTTCTCTCACTATGTAATGATAGGCGATGAATGTTTGCCTATTTTTATACCTATGATTTGACCATA
Source organism: Patescibacteria group bacterium (assembly GCA_943356515.1). GTDB lineage: Bacteria > Patescibacteriota > Microgenomatia > UBA1406 > GWC2-37-13 > UBA1450. The sequence goes on along the minus strand of CALRFM010000047.1, from coordinate 6,897 downwards.
CGGGTTGACCAAATTCTTGATTCTCCTTTTGACTATAAAAAGGCGCATACAAACGTATCAAACCAAGAGCATTGATTACTTCAATTGCAGTGTCAGGCGGAGTGCTTGAATGATGAATAACTATTGTGTCTATGGGTAAACGATCGTTATCCCAATTTCTTCCCGAATCAGCAAGAGAGATTCGATCATTTTCTAACAATTCACAAACCATTGTTACATATTCGCTTCTTGTATCGAGCCACTTTTTTGATTTATTATCTCTGATGCCATCATAGTCATAAAAAAATTCTTTTAACTCTGGTTGCATCTCCAAATACCATTGAGGTTGAGAAAAAATATCTATGTATTTATTCGGATTAATATATCGATATACTTTTTCAAACTTCATAAGTCAAATAGTTTTCTAAGAATTACTGAATAATATCACATCTTTTTTAACCACCCATATAAGAGTGATGCGATGAGGAGGTATACCGCCAAACCATATGGTGATAGAAAGAGCGAAAAAATGAAACCAAGAAGAGTGAGGAAAAAGTAACCCTGGTACGTCATGCTACTTTTCATGGTGCGGGTAACAACAAGGTAGAAAAAGAGGACTACCAGTGATGGGAATTTAAAGGGCGCCAACGGGATACTCAGATAAAAACTTCCCAATAAAAAGACACCAAAGAGGAATGTAAACACATCCTTTTCATCGAAAAAAAACCGGTCAAGTCTGAATATCATATTAGAGTAAAAATCCCCATCCCATTCCTAAAATATAATACTGATCAATAAAATAGGCAAGCAGGAGTGCTACGACAGATATGATGATGACCTGTAAATGAGAGCTGGGCATACAATCATTATAGTACAATATTGCTACTATGAACACTCCTCTTGCAGACCGACTCCGACCGAAAAACCTCAAAGAATACGTAGGTCAAGAGCATCTGTTGGGAGTTGGTAAACCCATTCGCCGCATGATAGAAAACAAAAAGCTCGGATCCATGATACTGTGGGGACCTCCTGGCTGTGGCAAGACAACTATCGCCAACCTTATAGCACAAGAAATAGATGCTGTCTTTATCCCCTTCTCTGCCGTAACAAGTGGTGTGAAGGAGGTGAGGCAAGTGATTGCAGATGCAGATCAGCGCCAGCAATTTTTCAAACAAAACACCATACTGTTTATCGATGAAATTCATCGATTTAACAAAGCGCAACAAGATGCATTTCTTCCCGCAGTAGAAAAAGGAACCATAACGCTTATTGGTGCTACTACAGAAAATCCAGGCTTTGAAGTGAATGCGCCCCTTATATCGCGCTCGCATGTGTATATTCTCAAACAACTTGATGATAACGATATGCATAAGATCTTGAAGCGTGCAGTGAAAGAATATCCCAGCAATAAGTTTGAAAAGAAGGCGTTGGATCATATCGTGACCTATGCCAATGGCGATGCCCGCAGTGCCATAAATGCTCTGGAACTTGCTGCAAGCATTGCCAAACGAGTAAATTTGGAAATAGCTGAGGAGGCATTGCAACAGAAATCACTGTATTACGATAAAAAAGGCGACTCGCATTATGATACTATTTCAGCCTTCATAAAAAGTATGCGTGGAAGTAAGCCCGATGCAACGCTTCATTATTTGGCACGGATGTTAGAAGCCGGAGAAGACCCGATGTTTGTGGCCCGTCGCATGGTCATATTTGCCTCTGAGGATATAAGCAACGCCCAACCAACGGCATTAGTTCTGGCGACGTCGACGATGCAGGCGGTGCATATGATCGGCATGCCCGAAGCACAGATTATTTTGGCCCAATGCGCCACTTATTTAGCTACTGCCAAAAAATCTATTGCATCGTATGCTGGGTTGAATGCGGCCAAAAAAGACGTGATGAATATGCGGCTTGACCCTATTCCACTTCACCTAAGAAACGCTCCCAATACAGTCATGAAAGAAGCGGGGTACGGCGAAGGTCACGTACGGTATCCATGGAAGGAAGAAAAGATAGGTAAACACGTAGAACAAGAATATTTACCGGAAAATTTGAAGGGAAAAAAATATTATAAGAAAGACTGGTGATGCTAAAGAGTCACTGAATTCTTATCTCTCTCCGAAATAATCATATCCTCTGTTCCGATCGGCCACTGGATATTCAGCTCTGGATCGAAAAGCGATAGAGCGGCATCGCCACCGGTGTCTCGGTCTGCGTAGAGTCGGTCAACAAAATATACATAATCCATGGGTCCTTGAGTAACCAGATAAGAATTTCCCACTCCCATAGGTACGTATATAGATCCCGGCAATCCCCCTTCCCCCAGTTGAAATGTTTCAACAGCTTTAAAAGTAGATGAATCTTTTCGCAAATCTGCCAAAGCTGCAAAACATGATCCTTGCGTAACGAAAATAAATTTATTCCATCCTTCGGCATGAATTCCTCGAGCAACATTGATGTCAGACCGAGCATGATTCACCTGTTTTACGACAAATTGATTACCCGTCACGGTATCGAGTTCTGGAATACGAGCAACTTCAGAAAAGAATCCTCGATCGTCTGTATGAAGTGATCGCTCTATATAATACAACCCATCTATGGCTGTTTTAAAAATACCGTTTTTGATTTCTGCTTGTGGAGTATAGTTCATGATTTCATTGTACTAAAATATTCTCGCGCTTGTCGCTCATCTTCTTTCATTTGAGCGACAAGCGCATCTTGACTTTCAAACTTTTCATTATCTCGAATCTTTTTGAAAACTGAGATTTTGAGCTCTTTACCATATATATCTTCTTCAAAATCAAGCAAAAATATTTCAGCTTTTTTATCATGTTCGCCAAAGGTCAGAGGTTTGCCAATAAATACCAGTGCAGGAAATGCCGTGCCATCATGTAAAACCGTACCAATATAAATACCTTCCTGAGCATCATCTGAAACAGGAATATTGGCAGTAGGGTAACCAAGCGTTTTGCCACGACCAAGATGTTTTTGGACAACGCCTGAAAAAGAAAATAACATGTGGCTGGAGAGAGGATCGAACTCTCGACCTAACGCTTATGAAACGTTCGCTCTACCACTGAGCTATCCAGCCAGACAATAATGAATTATAATATATTCTATGGCCTCACACAAGCAATCTAAAAGCCAGATAGAGCTTTCTATCATAGTTCTTTCATATAACACTGCCCAGTTGACCAAGCTTACGATCGAATCTATCTTTCAATCTATTACTTCTTCTCTATCATACGAGATAGTAGTACTTGATAATAATTCAAAAGATGAGTCGGTATCAATACTCAAAGAACTTAAGAAAAAACATACGAATCTAAGGCTCCTTGAATCAAAAGAAAACTTAGGATTTTCAAAAGGTAATAATAATGCCATAAAACAAGCCAGAGGAAAACATGTCTTATTTCTTAACTCAGACATCATCGTCGTGGGTGACGCAATAGAACGACTTCTTGCCTATTATCAAGAAGATGATACTATACATTTTGCTGGAGGAAAATTATTAAATAATAATAATACGTCACAAGCTTCCACCGGACCATTTTATTCACTTCCTGTAGTATTCGGGGCATTATTTTTGAAGGGTGACTATTGGGGCCTCACACGCTATTCTCCAAACAAATCTATGAAAACAGATTGGGTTTCTGGTGCGTGTTTACTGACTACAAAAGAGTTATTTGAAGAGCTGGGTGGATTTGATGAAGATCTATTCATGTACATGGAAGAAATTGACTTGTTATATAGAGCCAAAAGTCACGGATATCACACATACTTTTGTGCTCCTGCCAAGTTCATTCATTTGGGTTCTGCATCAAGTCAGGGCAAGACATACCCCATACTTCAAGTATATAAAGGCTTCCTTTATTTTTACCACAAACACCACACGGCGCAAGCTGTATCTTTACTGAAAGGTATGTTACAATTAAAAGCAGACGTATCTATTTGGATTGGCAAATTGACCAAAAATAGATATTTAATAGACACGTATGAAAAAGCTAAAAACATTGTTACAATGGCTCGATAAACACCTCTTAACCATATTGGTTATTGGATTTATCTTCATCATACCCCTTTATCCTAAGCTGCCTTTTAAGATGATCAACTACACGTATATAGCTATACGACTGGAAGACTTCTATATGGTGCTTATATCTTTAGTCTATGCTATACAGTTTTTGCGAAAAAAAGTGCGCGTGCCATGGATGATGCTCCTCATGTTTGTCGCCTACTGGGCTGCAGTATTTGGCTCATATTACAATGGTTATTTTGTGCAAGAGACAATAGCTATAAACCACCTTGGATTTTTGCATAGCCTACGACGAATAGAGTATATGATGATATTTTTCATTGCTTATACTACTATACGATCTAAAAAAGATTTTTATACATATCTGAATCTTATTCTCATAGTTCTCTTCATCGTAGGAATATATGGATTTGGCCAACGATTTATTGGTTGGCCAGCGGTACAAACTATGAACCCAGAATTTGCAAAAGGATACATTCTTGTGTTAGATTCGTGGGCACGTATATCTTCCACGTTTGCTGGGCACTATGATCTGGCAGCATATTTAGTACTCCTTACTCCTATCGTATTAGGTTGTTATATAGCTACTAAGAAAAAGATTTATTTCGCTCTATTTGTCGTTGCTTTGGGAACGCTTATACTTACCGCTTCACGCGCGTCGTACTTGGCCTATTTTGTGGCGGTTATTCCTTTTCTTTTGTGGGTAAGAAAATTTAAACTACTCATTATTGTTTTGGTTCTCACCGCAATCCTTACCCCTCTTTCCAAAAATTTGACTGATAGAATAACACGCACCTTTCAACAAACTCAAATATTTGTAGATCCATTTTCTGGGGATATCATCATTCCACGCATTCGTAGGGCAGATATACTCCCTCCTGGAAATTATGGCACCAATAAAATAGTTCTTCCACGCGCTGCTTCTTCTCCTTCTTCTGCCTCTTCTTCTGCTGTTGCTACTCCTGCAGGTAAGATTGTACCTACAAAAGTAATTGATTCCGGTACTATAGCAGAGGCAAAAGCTCTTATCCGAGAAACGGTAGTCGAAGATGCGCAGCGTACAGGAAAAATACTTACTCCCGAAGAAATTAACGCACTTGTTGATAGTATATTTAAATCATACGTGCCTGTAACTAAAACACTTCTCGATATATCGGTATCTACCAGATTTCAAGTTGCATGGCCCCGAGCCCTTGCTGCATTTTTGACTAATATATGGCTCGGTACGGGGCCTTCATCTTTGGGTGAGGCAACTGATGGAGATTATTTCAGATGGATTGGTGAACTGGGAATTCTCGGAACGACCACATTCCTCGCAATTCTTGGAGTGATCTTTATTAACGTTTGGAAGGCAACACAGCTTATGGCGCGCAAAATACAATATATCTATTATGGATTCCTCTTTGGCTTTGCTGGAGTCTTTTTTAATGCTGGGTATATAGACATATTCGAGGCGTCTAAATTAGCCTATACATTCTGGCTTATTGTAGGTGTTTTCTATGCAGCAATTCCTTATATGATAAGAAAGACCCCTGTTGATAAACTCAAAATCTGATTGGCTCACTCTTATATGAAACGTCTAGACTACATACTCTTAAGCCTCATACTCATGATTGCGCTTGGTCTGCGTCTCTACAATATAAATACGCCATTAGCAGACCTCCATTCATGGCGTCAAGCTGATACCGCTGCAGTAGCGCGCAACTTTTCAAGAGATGGGATTAACTTACTTCGACCTACTTACGATGATTTATCGAGCATTCAAACAGGTATAGAAAATCCTGAAGGTCTTCGCATGGTTGAATTTCCCCTATACAACGCCATGGTAAGCGTATTTGTACGATACTTACCCATCACTTCCGTTACGGTTTATGGTCGACTGGTATCTTCTGTATTCTCTCTTATTACTATCGCCATATTGTATTATTTTGGACTCAAGGAAAAGAATAGACTCGCTGCCATTGCTGCAGCAGGAACATTTGCTGTCTATCCTTTTTTTGTGTTTTTCTCACGTACCGTACTTCCAGAAACTACTGCGGTATCATTTATGATGATCGCGCTGTTTCTCCTGCATATTGGACTCAGTAAAGACAAAAAGCTTAATGCTGTGTCATTTATTGGATCGGTTGTATTCTTTGCCATGTCGATACTCATTAAACCCACTACCATTTTCTATGCACTTGCTGCTGGGTATCTGTTTATTGATTCATATCGATTTGAAGTATTTAAAAATTGGCGCCCTTATGTATACTTCATACTTGCATTAGTGCCATTTGTTCTCTGGCGCTCATATATATTAGCGTTTCCTGAAGGTATTCCCGCAAGCGCATGGCTCATAACTCATGTAAATACCTTTGAGGGGCCAAAGAATATCTTTTTCAAACCAGCATTTTTTAGATGGATATTTATGGAACGCATTGGTATAGCGATGTTTGGCATATTTGGCACCTTCTTTTTGCTCTTTGGCACGATCAGTAAATACAAACGATTCTTTTTCCATAGCATGCTCTTTTCAGCTTTGGTATATCTATTTACCTTTCAAGGAGGGAATGTGCAGCATGAGTATTATCAAACCATATTATTGCCAGCAATGGCGCTTATGTCAGGTGCTGGTTTAGCCCAACTTGCAGAGCTACCAAAAAAAATGGTACACAGTTTTATTTTGTATCCAATGATTCTTATGGTATTTTGCATTGGATTTCTCTTTTCTTACTACAAAGTAAAGGATTACTATTATTACCCTAAAGATCTTCCACAAATAGCACAGCTTATTCAAGCCTTCACAAAGCCTGACGATAAGATAGTAACAGACAGAACAGGTGACACTACTCTCCTATATTTAGCAGATAGAAAGGGCGCTCCAGCAGTTTATAAAGAAGTTT
>CALRFM010000046.1 GCA_943356515.1 Patescibacteria group bacterium | reverse complement strand
TAATAATTATCTTTGCTTCCTCACCACCGCTACCAAAGTGAGACCAAGAGGAAGTCCCCCAATGATCTCTTCTATCTTAAGTATACCATCTAACGCGCCACGAATAATCTTACTGACTATCGAATTGCTATAACGCATATTCTCATTTATTGATTGGTGAAGAATTTTCTCATAGAGAAAGTAGATGAAATAGCCAACGATATTCCAGTGGGTGACAAAGACGATAGTATAGTCTTTGTCATCCCGAGCGGTTCGACTATGCTCACCGTCGAGGGATCCAGTCTTATTTTTCCTGGATCCCGCATCAAGTGCGGGATGACATAGAGACGTTTGAATTCTTTCAAGAAGCACTTCAGCGTCATATCTACGATAATGTCCCCACATCTTGTCACGCTTGCCGTAAAGGTGTGAATGAGCTGGTACGGTGATGACCATCAGGCCGCCGGGAGCAACGTGTGACCATAGATGTGCGATAGCAAGCTTGTCGTCTTTAATGTGTTCGATGACGTCACTAGCAAGAACTACATCGTTACCTTCTTTTCCTTTGAGTTTTGTAATATCTGCTTGAGAGATGCTCACTCCTTTGAGCTCTGGATCTTTTTTCATATTGAAAACCAGCTCTTTTTCAAGTTCTATGCCAGATACGTTATACCCTTTATTTTTAAAAAATTTAAGAAAAAGTCCATTGCCAGCACCAACATCAAAGAATGTTAATGTGTCATCCCCGACCCCGATCGGGGATCCAGTCTTTTTTTTCCTGGATTCCGGATCAAGTCCGGAATGACAGGTTAAGATTAATTGATAGATAAACCGTGCCAGATTTGTGATACGCAGGTCATACGAGGCAGTAGAGAGATGATGCTGTTGTGAATTCAGATCTTGGTCAGCGCTGTGTGACATAGATTACGTTAACGTGCTTTTTTTTCAAGTCTCTCAATATCTGCTTTCACCATCATGGTTATAAGCTCATCAAAACTGACTTTTGGCTTCCATCCCAGTTGCTTTACAGCTTTATCTATGCGGCCTTTGAGCATAGGTACTTCGGCTGGTCGTTGAAAACGTGGATCAGTTTGAACATATTTTTTCCAATCTAGTATACCTGCTGCAGCAAATGCTTTTTCTACAAACTCTTGTACCGTATGCGTTTCGCCTGTTGCAATAACATAATCATCTGGAGTATCTGCTTGAAGAATAAGATGCATTGCCTCAACATAGTCTCCGGCAAATCCCCAGTCGCGCTGTGGATCTAAGTTACCGAGTCGAAGTTCATTTTGGAGCCCGAGCTTAATGCGTGCTACGCCATCGGTGATCTTTCGTGTAACAAATTGAATACCACGAATAGGGGACTCATGATTAAACAAGATACCATTTGATGCAAAGATGTTATATGACTCACGGAAGTTTACTGTCATCCAATAGGCATATACTTTTGATACGCCATAAGGACTTCGTGGGTGAAACGGAGTATTTTCGTCTTGTATGCCATTTTCATGAGAAAGGCCGAACATCTCACTGGTGGATGCCTGATAAAAGCGAGAGGTGGGGGAGAAGTATTTGATTGCATTTAAGAGGTGAAGTACGCCCAGTGAATTCACCTCAGTGGTAAGTTTGGCCTGTTCCCAAGATGACCCCACAAATGACTGTGCTGCCAAATTATATACTTCTTGTGGCCGCGTGTTTTTAATGATAGAAAGGAGTGATGATTCATCGGTCATGTCTCCTTCGATATAATCAACATCGTGTTCTATGCCCAAATATTCCAAATTACCAAAGCCTGGCGTGGAATAGCGACGGAGAAGCCCATACACTTTATACCCTTTTTCTAACAGAAGCTTTGCCAAATAAGGACCATCCTGACCAAGTATTCCTGTAACCAGTGCTGTTTTTTTCATAAAAATAATAGAATAATAATTACGTAATCTGGGTTTATTATAACAGAAGCTCTGCACCATCTCCTGGTTCAAAAGATAGAAAAGTAAGTGGCGCGCCATACTCTTGAGCTAGCTGTTTCTTAAATGGTACCATATGATCATTTTCCACCAATGCCAAAGCAATAGCAGAAAATCCACCACCCATATTACGCATTCCTACAACTCCCTCAATTTCACGCCCCTTGGTGACAAGTAAGGTAAGCTCGGGTGTCTGCTCGTCAAGTTCATATAGTTCCAGTGCACTTTTGCCAGATTCAGTAAGAAGTTGACCGAACTTTTTTATGTCTCCATCTTGGAGCGCTTTAACCGTATCAAGCACCCGTTGATTTTCATACACGATGTGCTCTACCCGTTTACGCATGACGTCGTCTTCTTTTCCCAGTTGTTGACGACAATTTTCAAATTCTTCAATTGATACATCTTGCAGGCTACTTATGTCGCGTCCTATGATAGATGAGATCACAGGAACACTTTGTTCACACTTAGCGCGTCTGGCGGGGTAACCACTGGTACCGAGATTTCTTTTTACCTCTTTATCTACCACTACAACAAATGACATATGAAACTGTGAAAGATCTATCGGAATTTGTTTTACTTGTGAAACCGGAAGTGCACCAGTTTGCTTAAAGTCGAGAAAAAGGAGATGATCTTTCTTGGTAAGGCCCGATGATGCTTGATCTAAAAATCCGCAAGGAATACCTATAAATGAGCCATTTTCTGCTTGTTGACACATGTGTGCTTTTTCTACCCCCTCTATGGTGATATGGTACAACGAGGCTACTGCAGTTGCTAGAGATAGCTCGAGCGCCGCAGAGCTTGACACACCACCAGAGCTGGGAACATCACTGTCTATAAGAAGGTCTACTCCCATAATATCTCCTCGTTTCATGAGTTGATCGAGTACTCCTTTAACATAATTGAGCCAATGGCCATGTTCTCCTTTTTCAATAGTACTTAGTAAAAATGAAGATGGTTCTTGACTATATCCAACTGAGTAGACATGAACAATATTGTCACTTCGCTTTTTGGCAAGAACGAGCGTGCTTTGGGTGATTGCGGCAGAAAGGGCATAGCCACTGTTGTAGTCGGTGTGATTACCAATTATTTCTGCGCGGCCTGGTGCACGGGCAATGGCATCGGGATTTGATCTGTATAGTTTTGTAAATAACTGCTTTGCCTGTTCGATCTTGAGTGAAATGGTTGTCATAAAAGTAAGATGATGTAATAACAGATCATTTTTGATTATTATACACGTAAATTTGTTGGTGCTATAATAATTTACTTACATATGACTTTAAAAGATTTATTTCTAGGCAACAAAAATGAATCTACTGCTGGATTACAAGAAAGCAATGCATATTTTAAACTTATAAAAGAGTGGGGGGATAATGGATATGCTTTAATTCCTATGGGGGGGGGTAACGAACGATCCTACTATCTCATCGTATACTTATGGCGCAAATCCTTGTTTTGCAGGAGCTACCTATTGTAAAGACAAAGCTGGCATCTACGTTTTCCATTCTCAAGCAGAAATTATACCGCCAGCACTCATTCAACTTATTGAACAAGGAGTATTGTATGGAGGATATATCGGAGGTCCACTTCAAACACACAGAAATATAGCACAGCAACTTATTCAACCGCTTGGTTTACAGGTTGTCCCTTTTCCGAAAGGTGATTATCAGGCAACATTTGCAATAGCAGCAAATCCACAAAATAATGAAATATCGTATGCTTACAATACTAGAGAAACTCGACTGAAATAAGTATTTGTATATAACATATCTCTTATATGATAGAATAACAATTATGGACATATCATCTATAAAAAAGGTTCGAGTTGGGGACTATAACGGGTATATTCTTACTTATAAATCTTCCAAACTGCAAATCATTTCAGATCTAGGTTGCAATCCAAACCTCCTTATTCTCAATGGTCAGCAACTGCTTGATGGCAATACCACGCCAGAAGATTTGAAAAACCATACCATAAGTAAAGGTGATTTTCTGGCACCGTTTCCCAACCGCATTTCAGAGGGGAAGTACACATTTGCTGGCACTAAGCATCAGCTTTATATTAATGAGCCAGACCGCGGACATGCACTTCATGGACTTATCGTTGACAAAAAATATACCCTTCACTCATCTGATACTTTCGACGGAGGTGTCACTGCAACTTTTGTAACCACCATGGATGCTGATGAATGTGCAGGCTACCCATTTAATTTGGAAATTGCTATTACTTTTACTTTAAAAGAGTGCGAACTTGCCATAGAAATGAGTGGAAAGAACAAAGGATCCACTGAAGCGCCGTTTGGTGTTGGATGGCACCCGTACTTTACCACTGGCGGCAAGATTGATGATTTGTATTTGACCTTACCAGCCAAATCGATATTGAAAACCGACAACATAAAAGAGCTTATTCCCACCGGAAAAAAGCAGCCTAATATTTTTGGTACAATCAAAAAAAAGATCGGTGATACAAAATTCGACACCTGTTTTACTGACCTTGAAGCACAATCGGTGCTCTTTGAGAATATTGAACTATTTATGGACAACCAGATGAAATTTGTGCAAGCTTATACGCCTGATGGGCGCATATCTATAGCTATAGAACCCATGAGCTGCGCCCCTGATGCATTTAATAATGGTATGGGGCTTCAAATTCTGAAACCGCAAGAGAGTATTACCTATAGTTTTGGCATACGTATTCATTCCTAACATTATGAACCAACACCCCCACCGAAGATACAATCCACTTAAAGATGAATGGGTTCTGGTGTCGCCACACCGGACCAAACGCCCCTGGAATGGAGCTATGGAGCAAGCACAAAAAAATGTGCCGCCACATGATTCAACCTGCAATTTATGCCCCAATAATGAGCGGATAAATGGCGACAAAAACCCAAACTACAAAGAACAATGTATTTTTACCAACGATTACCAGGCCATATATCCCCGTGATACTTCTAAAGAAAAACGCAGCGATGATGAACTCTTTCAAGATATGCCCGTATCTGGAACCTGCAAAGTAATATGCTTTTCTCCACGCCACGATATAACCTTAGCGCAAATGGATGTAAACGATATCGCTCGTACGTTTAGCACCATCCAGCAAGAGGTGATTGAACTTGAAAAAACCTACGCATGGGTGCAGGTGTTTGAAAATAAAGGGGAACTGATGGGCTGCTCTAACCCTCACCCACACTGCCAAGTATGGGCCAGCGATGCTATACCTAATGAGGTGGTCCAAGAAAATACTACTCAGAAAAAGTATGCTGAACAACTGTATTCAATCATGCTTGCAGATTACCGGGGTGATGAGCTCCTAAAAAAAGAACGTATCATAAAAGAAAACGAAGATTGGGTCGTGGTTGTGCCATATTGGGCCGTTTGGCCGTATGAAACTATGGTACTGCCTAAAAAAGACATTCATCGATTCAACGAGCTGACACCAGATGATATTGAATCGTTTGCACAAATAGTACAAAAACTGCTAAAAGGATATGACGCGTTATTTCAAACTTCTTTTCCGTATTCAATGGGACTCCACGGCGCTCCGGTAGGGGAGAAGGCTGACCATTGGCTCTTCCATGCTCATTATTACCCACCACTGCTTCGTTCGGCGACAATAAAAAAACATTTGGTAGGGTATGAGATGCTAGCAGAAGCTCAGCGAGATATTACTGCGGAACAGGCGGCTGAGACGTTGAGAGGGTGAATCTTTAATCTTCTTTATAAAAAAGCTTGACAAGATATCGGTATATGATTATATATCAAAGTAACTATTTTAGTAAAAATATATGAGTATTTATTAAAAGAATTTTCATCAAAATAATAGATAAATTCCACTTGACAGCACTTAATACGATTTGTATGATACTGTATGATAATTTTATTTCAATATTATGGGATCTAGTCCTGAACGGTGTCAAATTGACCTTGAATACGGGTTTCTCCCCCCTGATATCAAGAAGTTAAATGTATCTATGCCTACTGGGAGACCCCAGCAGGCCGCTGTGCTTACTGAACAACTTCTACGGAACGCACAAGAAGAAGGAGTAGATTCTGATTTCTATTTTGCACTCTATGGATCTGGATCAGATAAGAGAGTTCAGCAAGAATTTACACTATCCCCCGATACAGATACTTATGCGCATCCAATGTACATGATGACCGGACGTACTAAAAAAGAGGCTTTTCAAGCACTATCTGAAAGATTGCCACAGCGGATAACATCGGACGCAGAGAGAATGGCGATTGTAGAATATTTCTGCACTGGGGATCAATATGCACCACAACGGGAGACTGCTTCCCTACCGTTTTCTGGGTTGAGTGAGAAAAAACCCGATTTTATAGAAGAAAATGGCCAATTCGAAAGAATCGTTGGTCAGCTCGATGACGATCTTGCAAGCGGGGAAGTGCCAATACTGGATTCACAAAAAGCAGAGGAGCTTGGTTTGCAAACGGGGATAAACTGGACTGGGCTTATACACAATGGTCACGTCACAAATGAATATGTAAGATGGGAAAAGCAAGATGTATTCAAACCATACACAAACGTTTTGGGGAAAAAGCTTCGAGAGGTTGGAATTCGCACGCATCAACGTGGAATAAATACCCAAAATGATGCTCTTGGAGGAACAAAAGGCGGATCAGTTCCACAATCTTTTAGAGAACATGTTGATGAAAGATCTCCACAAATCCTGGACCCTAATGCTCGTTTTGTAGTTGCCTTTGGTAAAAAATTCTGGCATCCAGACTACGAAGCGTACTATAATCTCTTGACATATGCACAAAGTGGTCAAGAAATTGCTGATTCACCTTTAGTTGCTATTCCCACAGGCCCGTCAGAAACAGTCGGAATACAAACACATGATGTAAATATGGACACGGCTCATCAATTTCGAGATTGGTCAAGCCTAGTAACTGACTCTCTCTTTTATGTGATGTCGCATCCACGAATATCTGATAAATTTGGAACAATGTCAAATATTGTTAATGGACGATCGGTTACGGGTGGTGTGCGGGCAGAAATGTGTGGACTTATTGGACCAAATGGGACTTTGAAACAACTTTCAGATGCATTTACTGACGGCCCGTTCCTAGCTGCACAAGTCACCTCAACCTTTGACCATCGTCGTCTGGGTGGAGCCAATGGCTTACGGGCACCTGAAAGTATCGCAGCTTTTTCGGAAATGCTCGGTATGCAGCTCGCCGAAATAGTGAGAAATAACCTCAGCATAAATACATCTGAAATATCAATGTCCCTCCATCAGATCTTACCAACTATGGAGATAGTATCACAAGAGGTTGTCGAAGGGATGTTTGAAAAAATGCTTGTTGTGACTCAAGAAATTGATAAAACTATTGCTCGTTTAAGTCAATCGAGCGGTAATGAAACATTAATCGATCAAATGAGGAGCACAAAGCAGAGTATCCAACATCGTCTCCGAGTAGATGATGGACTCCAAGCTTTTTATATGGCCATAGATGGAGAACTCAGAGAACAATATGCTTTTATGTCAAAAGTTCTTGACGTTCGAACCCACGTCCTCCGTGCAGGCGCAGATCTTAGGCGTGAAGGAAAATTCCCCATTGCTCGTGCTCATAACACAAAAAAAACAGCACAACGAATTTTCTGATTAACAGGTAAAATGATCATATGAAAAAAATATTATCTTTTCCACAAAATTTTAACTTTGGAGTCGCAGATGCAGACCTTCAGGTCATCGGAGAACAAGCCACAATCGATAATGAGGATTCTCAACCAACGATCTGGCGTAACTTTGCCGAACAAGAAGGAAGAGTGCACAAAAAACATTCTACCAATGAAGGGATTGATCGATATAACAGGTATAAAGAAGATGTACAGCTCATAAAGAAATTAGGAACAAAACACTATCGAACTTCCATATCTATGGCTCGAACTCTTACCAAGGATAAAAAAGTAAATGAGAAAGCCATGAAGTGGTACCAAGATTACTTTAAGGAATTGAAAAAAAATGGAATCACCATTTATGCCACATTGTATCATTGGGAACTACCTCAACATTTATCTGAAATGGGGGGATGGAAAAATAAAAAAACAATTGAATTCCTAGTTGAACACTCACGATTAGTTTATAAG
>CALRFM010000045.1 GCA_943356515.1 Patescibacteria group bacterium | reverse complement strand
CTAGCGTAAGTAACCAGCTTCTCGACAGTCTTGACGCCATAAAGTCTCGACAAAATGTAGATGACTATACAAGCATCAAAGTATCTCAAACGGTATCATTTCTTGCACTGGTTTACGAAAAAGTTCGCAATGCCATAGAATACCGCGAAGATCATCTTATACGAAGGGCTGCCATAGAACGAAATCTGAAACGAAGACTTTCACTTAACCCAGAAGGTAAAAATGAAGGTGAAAATGTAGTTCGAGAACTTTTGTGGGCGCGCTACTTCCCCAATGGCTCTATGGGTGCGCGGGATGTGCACGAGGTACAACAGATCATAGATCGGTACCTTCTTATTAAACAGAAACTTCTTGCAGGTCGAACCAGTAAAACTCGCGGATATTTATCTGAATTCATGTTTCAGCTTATTACCGCAGAAATAGAAGAACACTTGGCTCCAGAGGCATCGCTTAGAGAATCTAATTTTAGCTACTATATATTCCAAACACTAAAAGAAAAGGTACAAATTGAAGATGTCAAAGAAGATCAAAAAGACGTGTATTTATTCACCGCCATAGAAAAGGCGTTTCGTAAAAGCGATATTGCCTATTTACGCTATCATTTATTTTGCCTATTTTACCAACCACTTTCTACCTATTCAGAAACAGAACTGAATGACATTATTCCCAAACTCACCGATGTGTGCCAAACCATAGACGACATGCTCAAAAGCCCAACGGTAGATAAGTTAGTTCGATTTGTACGCAAACAACTTCCCCCATTTTTCATTCTCTTTTCACTCCTTCGAGATAATCCGAAAGAAAGAAGATCGCTTCTTGCAAGTAAAACGAGTCTTTGGACAAAGGTCGAACAAATAGCACGTAACAAATATGCAGAGGTGCGATCACGGTTGAATGTGCTGGCATTTCGAAGTTTGATCTATATTTTTATTACCAAAATGCTCTTTGCATTAGCATTAGAGGTACCAGTATCTCAGTTCCTCTTTGGTTACGTTCATATTCCTTCGATCATCATAAATAGCATTGCACCGCCCATATTTATGCTCCTTATTATACTTGGAGTAAGTGTTCCAGGAGAAGCAAACACTAAAAATTTATTTCTGCGAATTGTAGACATATTGGATGCAGATTCTTCGTTTGAGAAAACAAAAGCACTCATAACTAAAAAAGTGCGACAAAAAAGACCATTATTGTCTTTTGGATTTACCTTGCTCTATACATCTACGTTTATTATTACGTTGTACCTCATTCATTTAGGGTTGCGTGCCATTGACTTCAATATTTTGAGCGAATCTCTTTTCATCTTCTTTATCAGTGTAGTGGCATTCTTTGCCTACCGAATAAAACAACTTTCTAATATGTATCGACTTGTAGAGAAAAACAGTGTCTTTTCACCTCTGGTAGATTTCTTTTTCATGCCCATACTTTCACTGGGAAAACTTTTTAGTGAGGGTGTGTCTCGAATAAACTTCTTTATTCTTATATTTGACTTTATTATTGAAGCTCCTTTCAAGCTCATCATTGAGGTGATAGAGGAGTGGATTTCTTACGTACGGCAAAGAAAAGAAGAGATAGTTTGACTTTTACAGGGGCTACCCCGAAGGTATATAGTAATCGGGGTAGCCCCTTTTACTATAAGCTATTTACTGATAATCTTTTTCACATCACTAAACTGATCTGGATTGTAGATAGATACCGGGTAAACCTTTTTCCCCGTGGTTGAAAGTTTTTTAATCAGTTTCTTCGTCTGCTTTTCATCTACCAAATCTGTTTTGGTGAGTAAGATGATTTGTTCCTTTTCTAGAAGTTCTGGATTATATTCTTCTAATTCCTTAACAACTACTTTGTAGACTTTCAACACATCTTCAGATGCTGCAGATATACAATGCACAATCATTCCCACCTTCTCAATATGCTTTAAGAATTTTATGCCTAATCCTTTACCCTGAGAGGCACCTTCTATAAGACCAGGAATGTCTGCAATTACTTTCTTATCTATAACGCCTAGGTTTGGTTCCAATGTGGTGAAGGCATACATCGCAGTTTTTACTTGTGCTGCGGTAAGCTCATTTAATAAGCTACTTTTGCCAGCATTTGGAAGCCCAATAAGCCCGATATCTGCTATAAGTCGTTGTATTACATGAAGCTTCTTTACTTCCCCCAGAGTTCCTTTCTCGAATTCTCGTGGTACTTGATGGGTAGAGCTTGCAAATGCCTTATTCCCACGACCTGCTTTACCACCACGGGCGATAAGGATCTTTTCAATACTCGTTATTTCAAAGGTCTCCTGAGTTTCGGTATCGGTTATAGATGCCCCCATGGGTATACGTAACGTTATGTCTTCCCCATCTTTGCCAATTTTGTTAAATGACATGCCGCGCCCACCACTGGTAGCCTTCCATACTTTAGCACCAGCATACATATGAAGATCAGCCATGTTATGATCTCCTTGAATATATACGTTGCCACCGTTGCCACCGTTGCCACCACAGGGTCCTTTTTTATTGGGAAAAAATGCAACGGTACCACTTCCTCCATCTCCAGCTTGTATGTCTATTTCAATATCGTCTACGAACATAGGAGTATTATACTACGGGGAAGATTATTTCGAGCGATTGTAGTAATACGTCTTGAATTTTACTCCATCTGCTTGTTCTATAAGATATTTTTCCAAATAAGGGATTTTGAATGCATGTGAAATAATAAGAGCATCTTTTTTTACCGTATTGAGAAGTTTGTTTTTCATTGTAAGAATGATTGGAGGTAATAAATAAAGGTAAATAATATCAGCTTGAGACAAATCAACATCTAGAACGTTTTTCTTATAAAACAAGGCTTGAGGAAGACGCTGAAATCGAGTAAGTAATCTGGCAACAACTATGAGGAGAGGATTTATATCATAACCTACTCCCTTCATTCCATAATCTCGTACTACCATTCGTGTAATTCTGCCATCACCACAACCGAGCTCTATAAACTGTGCATTCTTTGTAAGATATTTTTTTGCCTTTTCAACGAGCTCACTGAGCTCATCTTTGCGAGTCGCTACATAGGGCGCACCATACAACCACGATATAGTTATGGAGATGATATAGATAGCCAAAAGAGGAAGGAATAGCAGCTCGAGAGTAATTGCCAACAGGTAAATTATATCGCCGAAAGTCATGGGTATAGTATAATATATAGATCGTACTTCTGCCCCTATAGCTTAAAGGACAGAGCACTGGTCTTCGGAACCAGTGATGGGGGTTCGATTCCCTCTAGGGGCACAGTATAGCTGGATCTGTAGCTTCAGCCATAGGCTGATCCGCCTTTGGCGGACAACGGTTCAGAGTCAGTACGCGGATCTGTAGCTCAACGGTAGAGCAGCTCCCTCTTAAGGAGTTGGTTGCGAGTTCGATTCTCGCCAGATCCACCGATTGATGTAATTCTTACTACTAAAAATTAATGCTATAATGTAGATATGAAAGGCAGAAAAACGTTATCGATTGCTGAGTATGAATTACCCATAACTATTCATGAAGAAGAGGGGACATTTATTGCTCAATGTCCAAAGTGGGAAGACTGTTATGCTCAAGGAAATACATTAGAAGAAGCTATAAATGAAATAAGTTATGTAGCGTCTTCATTAATTGAGTTATATCAAGAAGAAGAATTGGAAATACCCTTAAAACTAAAAAGTTCTTCTGAAAAACCCTCAAATAATATAAGATTTACGTTTCCTTTAGTTGTTTCTAACTAATAATTCATGTCTTCAATAAGACCTCTCCCTTATAGAATAGTAATAAAAAGACTTCGCAAATTTGGTTTTACTTTTAGACGAGCGGCAGGTGGATCTCATGAAATATGGTGGAATGAGACAACACGAAAAACATGTGTAGTTCCTCATCATAAAGAAATCAAAGCGGGAACTCTGAAAAGTATTATTCGACAAGCAGGCATAAGTGAAAAAGATTTTATTGAATCTAGATGATTTGGTATTGTTGAAAGATTGACAAACAACTCAATCAATCTGTATAGTATCTTATGTTCAAAAAGGGCGTAATTCTGGTACTTTTCTTCGGTGTATTTTTAGTGGTGAATATAGCGTTGTCCTGGCACCTATACACAAATTCTGTAGAACAACGGACAATAACGGTCATTTTGGGAGAATTTGACGAGCTTTCGGGCAAGGTTACCTTTGATGAACATATTGATGCATTCCTAGATAGTAATATAAAAGATAAGCGAGTAGCAATACTCAAGTCTTTCTTCCGCAAATACGATTCGCCACTGTACGATCATGCCGACTTTATTGTGAGAGTTTCAGACCAAAATGGTCTGGATTACCGGCTTATTCCTGCCATAGCTATGCAAGAATCTACTGCATGCAAGGTTATACCGTATGGTTCGCACAACTGCTGGGGATGGGGCATATATGGTACTCTAGTGACTCGGTTTGACTCGTACCCAGAGGCAATAGAAACAGTAGCTGCCGGACTTAAAAAAAATTATATAGATCAAGGACTCACCACGCCAGAAGAGATAATGGCCAAATATACGCCAAGTTCAAATGGAAGCTGGGCTAAAGGGGTAGGAACAGTCCTCGGAGTGCTGGAATAGTAGGTTACTGAACGTTTCGAGATGCAGTGATTTCTTGAGACATAGAATATTGTGTCCCACTCTTTTTAGATTGTACGGCAAACGCAGATCCACGTTTGGCTTTTTTAGATTGTAACGCTTGCATCCATGTTCCTGATTCTCCTATTTTAAGTTTGAGTGATTGAAGGAATGTAAGGACAACCTCCAAGAATCGAACATGATATATGCCTGGTCTGTCGGGAAGAGAGCCTATGGTAAGCTTTTCGATATCTGCGACCTGGCTCATTAATGATTTATCTGCATGCTTGATTTGTTCTACTTCTTGGCCAATAGCTTTGATAAGCTCTTTAATCTCATTCATTTGCTGTTGTTCTTCGACTTCACGGTAGCTAAAAAGCGTGCCACGCTCTAAGTTCATTTTTGGCGTTTTATCTTGTTCTGGAGCATTTTGACGGTATTGTTCTGGTACATTTCCCGCTAAAAGCTGTTCAAATAGCCCTGCTCCAATATCGCCAAAACTCTTTCCTACCTCAGTTGCAGTATCTTTGGCCAGCTCAGTTACAGAGCGTGAAATAGAGGAAGGCTTTTCAAGCTCCATACTTTCTGATTTGATGGTATTTCTATTGGCTTTTATACTCGTTTGAGACTGATATGACATGCCGCATTATACTATAAGCTACTTAGGTAATCAAGCGTTTTCTGCTTACGTAGTAGTGAGGCATAATAATACATATTCTTCATTGCAGCTTCTTTTTCTTTTGGATCGGTAACTGCTGCTAGCATCTTTTCAAGTTCTGCTTTTTCTACCTGAATTTTCTCTTCATCGGCTATTTTCTGAAGTACAAACTCCATTTTGTAGGTTTCTGTTATTTCTTCTCTTATTTGATTATTGAAGTCTTCTTTAGTCATTTTCTTTGATTCTAAGTACTTTTCCATGGTAAGACCGATCTTTTGTACATCATCTACTATGCGTGCTAAGCGCCCATTGAGCTCATCTTCTACTATGAGGTCAGATACTTCTACTTTTGCGGCAGTGAGAGTTGCGGCAAGGGAAGCTTGGAACTCTGCTTGTTTTTGTTTGCCCGCTTTGGCAACTTCTTTTTTGGCTGCTATTACGGCTTCTTTATATTTGCCCAGAGTTATGGTTGGTACTTCCGCAACATGGATAACCAAATCCCAATCTTTATTCTCTGCTGCAGATTTAAGGTCAAGTTTTGGAGAAATAATAGGCTTAAGATTTTCTTTTTTTACAATTTCACTATAGATGGAGGGAACGTATGTCTGAAGAAGGTTGTTATAAACATCTTCACGTTTTATATGCTTTTCTGCAACTTCTTTGGGAGCCTTCCCTTTGCGAAAGCCTTCAATAGAAGTATCCTTTTGGATTACTGCAAAAGCCTTTGTGTATTCTGTCTGGATATCTTTCCAAGGAATTGAAATAGATATTTCTAGGGTGTTTTTAGGAAGTTTTTTGATTGAGTGTGTATACATAATGTGCCTATTATAGTAAACCAATCAAGTCTATTCAAGGGCAAGGATAGAAGCATGGTATGCATGTTCCTGTTCTACAGCTTCGAATTTATTTGAAATTGAGCGTACACGCACTGCCCACGTAGGACTTTCTGCGTACCTTGGACCGATTTCTTCTATCGTAAGAAGTCCCTGATCGACATATCCATCTTGCAGCCCCTTTCCAACTGTCAAGATTCCATCTGACCATGAATCAAATACAATGTATCCACCACCCCAACCAAATGGGTTATACGTGCCTGGAGCATAGAATTTTCCAAATGAAGATTCTAAGCCAGTTATAGAAGGAAGTAGATAACAGTCAAGGTCATATTCGGTACATGCATTCATAAATGCATCTACTTCAGAAATAAGAGGAGAGTTATTGGCTTTCAATACACGAACTATAGTCAGTTTCTTTGCAGTATACTCCGCATATTCATCGATACGTTTTTGATCATATGAGCTCTGTTGCAGACGTGCAGAAGACCCTGCTTCAGATGCAGCAAAGGTTGGTTTAACGAAGATAAAAAGTACTATAAGTAGCAAAGCTACTAGGTATTTTTTGACCATAAAAAAATCCTAAAGTTCTTCGTTGGTGAAAAACCTTAGGATCTATAATGATTATAGCATATATTATAGGTATGTCAAGAGTGAAGTATTGATGCCTTATAATTGAACGCAGGGCGGAACCGACGGGACTCGAACCCGCAACCTCTTCCGTGACAGGGAAGCGCTCTAACCAGTTGAGCTACGGCTCCTTGAATGAAGCAAGACACATTTTATCATATATTTTACACTTCTATATGTGTGTTATAAATAACATATGCGTAGTAAAATCATCCCCGATAGAGAATTCATCCTGAATCTCATAAATCACCTTCAAGATATCAATAAAACGATTGTGCTTTCATGCGGCGCATTTGACCTACTTCACCCGGGACACGTAGCCTTTATAGAACAATCTGCCAAGCTTGGACACTTGTTTATAGTTGGATTGTATGCTGATGCACCGGTGCATAGTCAGTCAGATAGAGCGATAGTCCTGAGTGCATTTGAACAAGTTCGTTATATTGTTCCCATGAGTGAAGGTGAATCTGCAGACGATATAATTCGACAGCTTCACCCCAACATATATGTGAGGGGTGGAATGGAAGGCGCAGAACCTGCAGAGCGTGTACCAGTAGAGGAGAGTCATGGAAAGCTCATGATAGTGCCCTATATCGAAGGCTACTCATCTGCGCACATACTCGATGTAATAAAGCAGAAACTGGTATAATAATGCCACATAATGTCCGCTTAGCTTCCCGACGTAAAGTCGGGATCCCGACCAAGCGTCGGGACAGTTTCGGCCAAAGGCCGATCAGCCTATGGCTGAGGTTAGACCTGGCCTGCCGGCAGGCAGGGCGTTACATTGACACCTGCCCGACTTTGTCTGGACGATTAGCTCAGTTGGTTAGAGCGTTACATTGACATTGTAAAGGTCACAGGTTCGAGTCCTGTATCGTCCACAGATAGTCAAAGTACAGGTAGGCGGGTTGTAAAGGCCACAGGTTTCCGCCAAAGGCGGACAGGCGAGTCCTGTAGCGGACACATTAATTACACTTAACTTATGAAACGAATTCTTTCTGGAATCACCCCAAGCTCTCCGAAAGGTCTTCATATGGGTAATTACCTAGGGATGGTGAAGCCTGCCGTAGCAATGCAAAATGATAGTCAATGCTACTATTTTGTAGCTAATCTCCATGCCTTAAACACGGTATTTGACCCAAAAGATGTCATGCAAAATACCTTTAATATATTTATTGAATACTTAGCTTTTGGCATAGATCCAACAAAAACCATTTTTTATGTAGAAAGTGATATTGCTGAAATCACCTATTTGCAGACTATTTTAAACAATGCAGTAACCGTAGCTGAGCTCAAACGAATGCATGCTTACAAAGACAAGCTACAAGATAATGTATCACCAGACTCTATCGGTTTCGGTATGTTTTCATACCCCATGCTGATGGCCGCAGATATATTGGCATTTGATATAGATGT
>CALRFM010000044.1 GCA_943356515.1 Patescibacteria group bacterium | reverse complement strand
GTAGGGCAGTATTTATATTCATATCACTCTAGTTTGCACTAGAATGACCTAATTCGCAACAGGTCTGTTATATAATTTCTCGTTTGGATTAGGTTGGATTTTCGGCTCTGCCAACATAATTCTAATTCGAATCATTTCCTTTATCTTATCGGCTTCAATTCCTTTTTGTTTAAAGTACTGAATTATATCCTCTAAATGAACTCCCAGCTGATTCCCACTTACAATGAAGTCATCTAAAATGTAGATAAGAGATTTTTCAGTTGCTGGAAATACGTCTTGCGGTAGAAGCCCTATTTTGAGTCTACTTCCGATATTTGTTGATGTATTTAATTGGAGTATCCGATTGACAACCAGTGTCGAAATAAATAAATCACTAGTAGCCTCTCCTGCAAAAAGATTGAGACCAACTTCTGGATCGCTTTCTAAAACTGATAGTATCTCGAGAGCAAATGCATTAATGGACTGATCAAAACGAACTTGGCTCAGGTAGGCAGACTCATCAAGCAAAGCCTCTCCAATATTGCCAAGATTTGGAATATTTATAACTTCTGCTACATTTTTGAACCAATGCGCGAATGTGCTCATTTCTTGTTGGGCTTCATTTTCACTCAGTGGTTGCCCAAGCGAACTATCTCTCCTTACTACTTGTAACTCAATGGTTTTAGGGACGCTGGAAGCAAATTCCTGATGATGCGGTAGTTCATCGAATGCTTGATCCATATGGGTAGATTAAAATATACTTTATTTATAAATTGAGCTTCGATTTTAGAGGGTAGAGATAAAAATTATTCTATCAGTTTTTGATATGTATTTTTGATAGTGAGTACCTCAACACTACCTCGTCGTCTAATTTCCCAACAGATACAAGTTCAAATTGAGGAACTTTATCAGGAGGAAATAATATTCCCTCAACCATGGTAAGCGTTTTCCCGGGTGCTGAACCAAACACTTTTGGCGCAATGGTCAGATGAATTTCGTCAAGCACTCCGGCTTCCAAAAGCTGGGCGATGAGCGTTGGGCCGCCATCAATAAACACATGTTTGTACTCTTGATCGTTCAAATGATCAATGAGATGTTGTATGGTTACTCGCTCTGAACCTTCTTTGGGAGTTATGATAGTTGGTTCGTATCCATGATCATTAGCCAAAACTGATGTGAGTTGGGCATCTGGAGTAGATGTAAGAACGATATATTCTGGAAATCCTTTTTTTCTTAATTCTTTGCGGTAGTTTTGGAACGTCTCATCATGAATAGTACGAATGGTATGTTTCCCGAATTGAAGCGCAGTGTGCTTGGCGTCTACTATGGCATCGGCATGACCACGCAAATAGGTAAAGTAATCATAATCTGCTTTTGTGCCAATGGGCCAGTACCCCTTTTCTTTTACGATTATTTTGCCATCTATAGTAGACACAAAACTTGTGAAAAAATATGGTCGATCGGCATGAGTGGGAAAATTAAATGGCGTTAGTTTCATGATTATTTGTTGTCACCTTTTAACCATTTTACTCCAATATACACCAGAGGTGTTTCGATAATAGACATGAATGATTTAAGGAGCCAATAAGGGATGATTAAACTGATAAGAAATGACGAATTATCGCCGAATCCTTTATCAAAGGCGTAAAATGCAATAAACATAAACACCGTAGTATCTATTAGTTGAGAGATGATGTTTGAGGCATTATTTCGTAGCCACAGTTTGCTCTTTCCTAATTTCTCGCGGATCTTGGCAAACAGATAAATATCGAGAAAATCTGCCAAGGCAAATGCGGTAAGCGACGCAAGGGTTATGCGTGCAGATTTACCAAAGACTATGTTGTAAGCTTCGTTACTTTCCATAAAGCGACCTGATGGAGGAAGCGCCAATGAAAGCATAATAAATCCAAACAAAAGACCTATGGTCATAAGTCCAGTGCGAACTACACTTCTGGCACGTTCTTTCCCATGAACTTCGATAATAATGTCATTAATGCTAAAAAGAAGTGGAATGAGGAATATAGCTACGCTGGCATTGAGAGTGAAATCTCCAAAGGTAACCAAGGGAAATGTCTTTATCCCCATGAGCTCAGAAACGATGATACCGAAAATATAAATTCCTACCAATATATCCATTTTTTGCATTCTGAACATAGTTTGAAGAGAAATTGATAATACTGACTTAAAGTGATAGTGTACCACGAATAGTTTGGTACAGCTCACTAATAAGGTACAGTGAGCCCGTGATAACGAGTATGCTGGATTTGTTTTTGCGTGCTTGCGTAAATGCTTGGAGCGGATCGTCATATGAATAGACTGGGATGTTTTTACCCATCTGCTTTATCTTATTGGCAATTGTCGCCATGGGTTCAGGATGAATCATGTGTGTCTGTTGTTGATTGATAAATGAAGTTATATATATGGTTGATGCAAGAGGAATAATTGATTGGAGCATGGTTGCATAATCTTTCCCTTTTTTAAATCCAAGGAGAAAGTCAAATCTCTTGTTCGGATATATTGTTTTCAAACTTTCTATAAAAGCAGACATTTTCTGTGGGTTGTGTGCTCCATCTAAAATAATCGTTTTTCCCTTAAATATAAATGTTTCAAATCGTCCTGGCGATGTCATCGTTTGTAATGTCAATCTTATCGCAGATTCTTGGAGCGTAAATCTATCACGTTTGGATAATTCGATCAATGTGACAAGCGCTACACTGGAGTTCTCTACCTGAAACGCTCCCTCCATAGATAATTGAATGGTATCAAAATGAACGGCTTCATATTGGAAATGAAACGTATTTCCCCCTTTAAACGTAGCAACATGTGAGAATGTCTCATTTGGTATGACAAGACGGACCAAGGATTGTTGCTTTTTTGCTTGAGTATCAATTACCCCATCTCCTTTATGAGATTGCTTGATGCTTATTACGATATTACGCGTATGAATAATGGCGGCTTTTTCAGTAGCTATTTTCTCTAATGTATTACCTAGAAACTCTGTATGGTCTAGACCTATGCGAGTGAATACGGCGACCTTACTGGGACTTGTTGCGGCATTGGTGGTATCAAGTCGTCCACCCATTCCCGTTTCCATCACCGCATAATCTACCTTCTCTTTCCAAAAAATATAATAGGCAAGCATGACGGTTACTTCAAAGTACGTGGGGCTTCCTGCAGGAGACGTTCGCATTTTCTCTAGGATTGGTTTTATTTCTTCAATATATGAGCATAAGGTACCTACAGACAGGAGGGTATTGTTTATCTGAAACCGCTCTCGAAAATCAACCAGATGCGGAGAAATGCTTGCACCAACCTTCAATCCATGCGCATGTAATAAGTGGGCAAGAATGCGAGTGGTAGATCCTTTTCCTGAAGTTCCTGCAATATGAATTACCTTTATGTTGTTTTGAGGATTACCTAATTGGTTTGCCAGATGTTGAGTACGTCCAAAAGAGAAGTTTTTACCACCTTGAGAAGAGGTATTTTTTTCATCGCTAAAAGAGTAGAGATATTCTTGAGCCTGTTGTAATGTTTTAAATGACATAGTAGTTTAAGTAGTTATTATATCAAGTTGTTTTTAGACTCTTTTTTTGATACTCTGGGGCAATAATTATTAATTCATTTATTCACTATGGTTAATAAGCAGAAAGATAAGAAGATTTATGATCTGATTGAAGAAGAAACAACACGGCAAAAGAATGGCATTGAACTTATTCCTTCAGAAAACTATGCATCCGCACATGTTCGCACTCCTCTATCTTCTGCATTTGTTAATAAATATTCAGAAGGATATCCGCACAAAAGATATTATGGTGGAAATGAATTTGTAGATCAAGTAGAAATACTCGCACAAGAACGAGCTAAAAAATTGTTTGGTGTGGAATACGCCAATGTTCAGCCTTATTCTGGGTCACCTGCTAACTTTGCTGTATACATGGCAACCTGCAAACCTGGTGACACCATTATGGGGCAAGCGCTTATAACTGGCGGACATCTTACACACGGCGCGCATGTATCGTTTAGTGCCATTTATTTTAATAGCGTCCAGTATGGTGTTATGACAAAACGAAAAGGAAAAGATGGATTGT
This sequence comes from Patescibacteria group bacterium, assembly GCA_943356515.1. Classification (GTDB taxonomy): domain Bacteria; phylum Patescibacteriota; class Microgenomatia; order UBA1406; family GWC2-37-13; genus UBA1450. The sequence goes on along the minus strand of CALRFM010000044.1, from coordinate 4,082 downwards.
TTGATTTTGAAGAAATCCGCAGACTTGCCAAAAAGCACAAGCCAAAACTCATATGGGTTGGAGCTTCGGCATACCCACTTGAAATTCCCTTTAAAAAGTTCGCCCAAATTGCAGATGAAGTTGGAGCTTACTTGGCAGCTGACATAGCACATATTGCTGGTTTAGTGGTAGCGGGCGAACACCCATCCCCCGTGCCATATGTGCATATCGTCACAACCACAACTCATAAAACACTCCGTGGTCCACGAGGCGGTATAATTATGGTAACTAAAAAAGGATTGAAAAAAGATCCCGAATTGCCCATGAAGATAAATAAAGCTATATTCCCTGGGCTCCAAGGTGGACCACATGATCATAAAACTGCAGCTATAGCAGTAGCACTGTATGAAGCATCACAGCGATCGTTTAAAACCTATGCCAAACGAATAAAAGCCAATGCGGCAACACTTGCAAAAACGCTTATGGATGGCGGACTTACCTTGGTTGGGGATGGCACAGAAAATCATCTTATTTTGGTAGATCTGACCACTACCCATGGGGCAGGGTCGGGATGTTTTGCAGAATACGCACTGGATGCAATTGGACTTACAATGAATAAAAATACCGTTCCTGGAGAACAAAGCTCACCGTTCTATCCGTCAGGTATTCGACTGGGTACCCCAGCGGCAACCACTCGTGGTATGAATAAGAAAGATATGAAATTTATCGGGAACATGATGCTACATGTTCTGGAACTTACCAAAAAATATTCGCTGCCAGACAAGACAGAACGAAAAGAGTATATCGCCCGGTTCAAAAAAGACATCGATAAAAACAAAGATATCAAGAAGTGGAAAGGGGAAGTGAAGGCATTTGCTTCACCGTTTCTGATTCCATAATCGTATAATATCCCTATATGATTCGATTTCTTATTGCAGGAGATGTGGTTATGGCTGCAGTCACTGCGTGGAAATTTAAAATGCTTCCCCAAGAGGTTCCCTTGTTTTACTCAAAGCCATGGGGTGAAGAACAAGTTGCCGATATTTGGTTCATTCTTCTTATTCCCATTTTCATGCACCTTCTTTATTTTGGAAATATATTCTTGTGTAAAAAACTCGCTAAAGATGAGCTCGTTATGCAAAAGATGTTTTGGGTAGGAAATGGCATAATCATTTTTGGATTCACGAGTATTTTTGTTCGTATTATATTACTAGTCACCTAATTATTTCGTATGCTTGCATTCATCATAGCTATGATGTCATTTGTTGTAGCTTACACCTCCACACCAGTCATTATATTTCTTGCAAAGAAATTCGGATTGGTTACCGATGGTACATCTGGTTCCCATCCAGCACATACCCATAAAGGCATTATTCCTAGGGCGGGTGGTGTGCCCATCTACTTGGCCATACTGGTCTGCTCACTCATCTTTTTAGATTTGAATAAGATTATCGTTGGCATACTCATTGCAAATGGGCTATTGGTTATTGTTGGGCTTTTGGATGATAAATATGATCTATCACCATATACCCGGTTTATCATGAATATCGTTATTGCAGCCATAGTAGTACTCTTTGGTTTAGGCATTCCATTTGTATCCAATCCATTTGGCGGCGTTATTCCACTTGATGAGTGGACTCTGTCATTAAACATTTTTGGTATCCGAAATATTCTTATTGTTGCTGACATCATATCTATTGTATGGCTGGCGTGGATGATGAACATGGTGAATTGGAGTAAGGGCGTAGATGGTCAACTCCCTGGCTTTGTATCTATCACTGCATTTTTCTTGGCCATTCTTGCCACCAGATTTACCGCACATGACATAGATGCTACAACTGTTATGCATGTATCACTTATTGTTGGAGCAGCTTATCTGGGCTTCTTACCTTATAACTTCTTCCCACAAAAAATAATGCCAGGGTATAGTGGGGGAGCCATGGCGGGGTTTCTGCTTGGCATTTTGGCGATTCTTTCTTTTGGAAAATTTGGTACCGCCGTGCTGGTACTGGCCATTCCCACTATAGATGCAGTATACACCGTGATTCGCCGTATTCATCAGAAGAAGTCTCCGTTTCGAGCAGATTGGGGCCACTTTCATCACCGGCTCATAGACATTGGCTGGGGTAAACGAAGAATAGCCGTATTCTATTGGTTAGTATCGCTCATGCTTGGAGTAGCCAGCATGATACTTGAAGGAATAGAAAAGCTTGCCGCATTTGGTATGGTCGCCGTAGCACTGATCGTATTTATGATCATTATCGATAAAGCAAAAAAACTTACCTAATACTATGTCAAAAAAAACGATTGTTATAGGTGTATCTTCGGGAATAGCCGCATTTAAAATCCTCGATCTGATAAAGCTCTATAAAAAACAAGGTCACGATGTATTTGTCATGATGACAAAGAAAGCATCGTTCATGCTTTCTCCTGGTAAGGTGGAAGAGCTCACAGGAAACATCGTGTACATGAATTTGTTTGATGATGCGTTTTCGTATGAGCAAATTTTACGAAAACGCAAAGTAGACCATATCGAACTTGCCAAGAAGGCAGACATAGTTGTCATTGCCCCAGCTACGGCAAATAGTATCGCCAAACTAGCCCACGGTATAGCAGATGATTTTATGACCACTACAGTGCTTGCAACTCAAGCTCCAGTGCTTGTGTGCCCCTCTATGAATGACGTGATGTGGCACCACCCCGCAACACAACGGAATCTCACTCTTCTTGAATCATATGGGTACGAAGTGCTCCATCCAGATACTGGAGCTCTTGCGTGTGGTACCGACGGAATAGGTCGGCTGCCTGAGATGAACATTATTGCTAAAGCCACGTATGAAATATTAGAGAGAGCACAGGTACTTGCTGGTAAAAAAGTAATCGTAACTTCTGGTGGCACGAGTGAGCCCATAGATGATGCACGGGTCATAACCAATAGATCCTCTGGTAAGATGGGCTTGGCACTTGCCCAAATGGCGTATCGATACGGAGCAGATGTGACCCTTATTCGCTCGCAAAGCTCCATGGTTTCACACCTTCCTATAAAACAAATCTTGTTTTCGACAACTGAGCAGCTAAGCTGCTGTCTTACTGAGCAACTCATTAATACTAACATCGTTATTCATGCTGCAGCGGTTTCAGATTTTACTGTAAAGAAAGTAGGGGAGAAATTAGACAGTTCTATTCCCCATTCTATTACCCTTTCCCCCACTGAGAAAATAATTAATGGAATTAAAAAAATAAATCCTAAAGTTATATTGATTGGCTTCAAAGCGATTACCCTCTCAAGTCATCCTGACACAAAAAAACTCTTTGATGATGCTTGCGCCGATTATGTGATCGTAAATGATATTAGCCGCCCTGATATTGGCTTTGAATCAGATGAAAATGAAGTGTATATTTTGAACAAGAAGAAAATAATAAGGCATATTCACAAAGCACCTAAACGAGAAATTGCAAAAGAAATATTGAATACTATCTTTATAAATCGTTTATAATAGATCGGAAGAATTCTTTGTCTTTTTCATGAGTCAATAACGCTACTACTTCTTCTTTTGTAACCCAACGCGCTTCTGGATTTTCAGGGTCAACTGGCTGCAATTCTATTTGAGAAGTAGTGAATAAGAACATGGTAATGGTTTTCAATTCGCCCGTATCTTCTCCCCCATCTTTTCCTATCATAAACCGCTCATAGGTTCCTAACTTCCGAATGAGATGTAACTCAGAAATACCTGATTCTTCATATATTTCTCTTTTTGCAGCAGTTAGTTTATCTTCTCCATATTCGATATGCCCTTTGGGTAATGACCAAGAATTGCCATTTTGATTTACCACCAGTACCTTATTGTCTGGACTGAGTATTACTCCTCCTGCACTGATTGTGTGATTGGGTTTATTGGTCATATTGCTTTGATGTCTTCAATATCCAGTCACCTGTTCTAATATAGATTGTATATTAGACCTGTTGCGAATTAACTGTTAACTTCTCCCAGTATAAATCATTTTTGTCATAGTGGTCAGATTACTTGGCAATGTCTAGGTGAAAGTTCCAGAGACCTGCGGATAGGAGGGTGAAGGTGTCGTCTAAGTTGGGGAGTTTATGT
>CALRFM010000043.1 GCA_943356515.1 Patescibacteria group bacterium | reverse complement strand
GACATGGTGGGTTTGGATTCATCAATCATCGTGCACCCTCAAACATGGGTGGCATCTGGTCACGTGGGAGGATTTTCTGATCTGGTGGTTGAAGATACGGTTACCCAAAAACGCTACCGCGCCGACCATATCATCGAACATTTTATATCGAGCAAAGATGAATTGAGCGACATAGTGGTGGAAGATCTTAATGGAGAAGAAATGGGCGCATTCATCCAAAAACATAATATTCAAAGCGAAGCAGGCAATCCATTATCTGCACCAAAAGCATTTGATCTTTTGATGGAGACAAAACTGGGTTCAATAGTTGGTGAGAAAAATACTGCCTATCTACGCGGAGAAACAGCTCAAGGCATCTTCATCAATTTTAAAAATATACTCGATACAACACGGGTAAAACTCCCCTTTGGTGTTGGTCAAATTGGCAAAAGCTTCCGTAATGAAGTAACCCTTGGACAATATATTTTCCGCACCTTTGAATTTGAACAAGCAGAAATTGAATACTTTTTTGATCCTAAACAGTCTGATTGGAAAGAAATCTTCAAGAGTTGGCAGGACACCATGTGGAGCTTTGTCACCAGTACCCTTGGCATCCAACCATCCAAATTACGTTGGCGTGAACATACCGACAAAGAACGCAGTCATTACAGCAAACAAACCTTTGACCTTGATTATGAATTTCCGTTTGGATGGAAGGAGTTGTGGGGAATTGCGTACCGCACCGATTATGATCTAAAACAGCACATGGAACATTCCGGCGTAGATATGCAATACACCGACCCTTATACACAAAAAAAATCCATCCCTCATGTTATAGAACCTGCAGTCGGCATCAATCGTTTATTATTTATGGTCTTAAGTGATAGCTATGTTGAGGAGGAAGGTCGTATTGTTCTCAAACTTCCCTATTCACTTGCTCCCTACAAACGTGCAGTGTTTCCACTCGTTGCAAACAAACCAGACATTATGAAAAAAGCGCAAGAAGTGTTTGATATGCTCAGTGTTGACCAACACACGTATTGGGACGATAGAGGCAATATTGGAAAACGATACAAATACCAAGACGAGATCGGTACTCCCTATTGTGTAACCATAGATTACCAAACGCTTGAAGATAACACCGTTACGGTTCGAGAACGAGACAGTATGAAACAAGAACGCATGCCACTGCATGATACACTTAAATACATGAGTTTATGATTATTAATTAATTCGAGTACTATGAATTTCAGTTCAATCCCAAAACAATACGTGGTCGTTGGTGTGGTTATAATCATTCTTGTGGCTGGAGCTACAAGCTTCATGGTAAAGGGAACCGCTTCTTCCAAAGAAAAAGGCGAAAAGGAATCGGTATTTGAAGAGCCCGCTCCAAATATGCCTTCTGTTGATTCATCGGTTAAAGCATCGCTGAAAGGAAAAACAGAAGCAGTGATAACAATTAAGGGGGTTCCAGAGGGTACCGATATGATAGAATATGAGCTTTCGTACAGTACGAAAGAAGGAAGTATCGAAGGAGTATTTGGTACGATAGAGGTAGATGGTGATGAAGCAAAAGAGGAAGTAACCTTTGGCACTTGTTCATCTGGAGTATGCAGATACCATAATATCGATGGACCGGTAAGCGGAGTATTTAAATTCTCTGGTGATTATGGAGATCAAATACTTGAAATAGAGTTTGAAGTGTAATTTCTTATTACTAATTTGTACAATGAAGGGAGGTGAATATATGTATGCCAAATATTAAATCAGCAATCAAAAAAGCGAAGCAAGATATAGCTCGAACCATGCAGAACAACACGCATAAAAATGCCGTTGATGATGTCATTCGAAAGGCACAAAAAGGAGTAACAACAAAGAAAGCAGAATTTATCTCTCAAGCATATGCTGCTATAGATAAAGCTTCCAAAAAAAGGGTTATTCATGTGAATAAAGCAGCAAGACTCAAAGGACGTATCAGTAGATTAGTTTCTCATTCTGCATGAAATACCTCATAAACCTTTTTCCAAGACCAAAGCAAAATACATCTGAGAAGATAATCTACTTTGCTACGCATTATTTGAGGTATGTTTTGGTCATTACGCAGTTTGTCGCAATATGTGTATTTTTCTTTCGATTTAAGGTAGATCAAGAAATAGTTGACCTTAAAGACAGGCTTCATCAAAAGGAATCTATTCTTACTGCAACTGAAGATCTCATAGGTCGTATACAAGAGATAGATAGTAAGATGCGTAATGTCAAAACTATTATTCAAAGCCAAGATGCTTTTAGAAAAGAATATACGTACTTTTTTTCGGTACTTCCTCAAGATATTGTAATAAGTAATGTTGGAATTTCTTCTCAAAACGTAACTATCGCCGGCAATTCAACAACCATCGACCCCATCCGAACGCTCAATGATAAACTTGTGGAAGATGCTCAATATAAAACCGTGAATCTTCTCAATATTGAAAAAAGTGACAGTGGGTTTTCTTTCAATATGGAATTAGCTGAATATTCAAACAAGTAACCATGGATAAAGACAAACTCTTACAATTACTAAATAACAAAGAAGTTCGAAAATATGGATTTGATATTACATTCTTTGTTATGTTTTCATTCTTTTTGATATTTGCAATTCGACCTAATCTGATTACTGCCTTTTCTTTGCAAAAAGAACTGCAAGATTTAAAAATTCAAAATAAGGAATCTGAAGCAGTTATATTACAAGTAGTTAATTATCAAAGTACGTTAGAAGAATATCGTGACAAAATGCCCCTGCTCGATCAGGCGGTGCCATCAACCCCAACTATAGCGCAAGTAGTTGATGAAATAAGAAAAAGTGCATCTGATTCTGGCATACTTTTGGATGCGATTTCTGTAGAAAGTATCGACTTGAAAGGTGAACAAGAAAGTGAAGTTCAAACTCAACAAAGTGGCCCTATTAACTCGTTTACCGTATCTATGAATGGGTCTGTAAGTATAAACGGGGCAAATGTGTTTCTCGATAAACTCATGAATCAACGAAGATTAAAAAAAATAGATTCAATAAATCTCACTCAAGAGCAAAATGGTAGTACCAGTATTGTTATTATTATTTATTACTTATGAACCAAAAAGATCTTCTTACTATTGTGGTTACGGTATTTCTTACCATTATTGCGTGGGTCATAATAGAGCTCAATGGTATAGCGCAGGCAACGCCCACCGATACCGATGTGGAAGCAGTAACTTTAAACTATACTATAGATACGAGCTTATTAGATATTCTTGAGAAGAGGACCCCATAAATGTATACCGATTTATACTTACGCCAGCATTCACATACACCAAAAATACTAATACTTGTTGCAGTAACCATAATGGCTGCAGCGGGATTTTTCTTTATTGCATCAAAAGACTCAACTCCTACCAGAGCTTCTAAGAGTGAACTGTTAGAACACCAAGTAGCAAATGTGTCACCAACCCAAGTAGGAGTATTTTGGGAGGTAGACACCAAAGATACGGGGTGGATTGTCTATGGAAAAACACCAAATTCGTTAAAAAATATCGCACGAGATGAGCGCGACATACAACAAGATACCTCCAAACGAAGGTACCACTTCGCACTCATGCGAAATTTGGATCCCAATACCACCTATTACTACCGCATTGTCAGTGATAGTGCTCTTATAAGCGCACCAGACGGTGAGGCGTTTGAAGCGAGTACATTAAAGGATAGTAACTCTAGTTCCACATTGTCACCCATATACGGTATGGCAATAGAGACAAATGGCCAACCTGCACAGGATGTATTTGCCATGCTCATAGTAAATAATGCATATCCGATTATCACCCTTACCACACATACTGGGGAATGGCTCATACCTCTTCAATATGTTGTGCAGGAAACTACGTTGAATGCCATTTCACTAAACGACCAATCAATTATATCGATCCAGTTATTTAATGATGCTAAAACATCAATGGTAAGAACGACAGTAGATAGGAGTAGGCCGTTACCGGAAGCTATACAGATCGGGAATAATTACTCATTTATTGACGACCAAAGTGTATTGGCAGCACACGACAAAGTGGAATCTTCTTCACAAACGTCTCGCGAAGTATCTATTCGTTATCCATTACCAAACGCAGTAATACCAGGCACTGCTCCACTCATAAAAGGGTATGGTATTCCCAAAGCAGAAGTATTGGTAAGTATAAATACCGGCCGACCCTTTTTGAAACGCGTAGTTGTGTCTGAAGATGGAAAATGGAGCATAACGACAGATGGTTCTATTGCCCCCGGTAGATACACATTAACCGCCATAACCATCGACACCAATAATAAACCTATCACCTTAACTAGAAATTTTACCATTATAAAAAGTGGCGAGCAGGTATTGGGAGATTCAACAGAAGCCACGCCATCTGGAACTCTGACACCTACCATATCGGTCACCGTTAATCCAACTATCATAACTTTTACTCCATCACCCATCCCAACATCTGCAAATGCACTCACTCCGACGCTAACGCCGGCTCCACCAGTAAGCGGCGTCAATATGTTGCCGTTTATAACTGCTGGTTTAGGACTTGCTGTTTTTGCCGTAGGAACACTCCTGTTGTTGTAACAACCCGTTTGACATATGGAATTCCTTTGTTACAATGGATTTATGAGATCTGAAATAACCCACAGTTGGTTTTATTTTAATTTTTTCTTTACCGCATTAAGCGGCGTGGGAAACAATGTCTAAATAAGACACCTCAGATACATCCCACCCGCCCCATCGGCGGGTTTTTTAATACTTACAATGAAAAATTCAACAATCACCATAATCGCAGGGCCATGTTCAGTAGACGAACAAAATATTCACGAAATTCATCAAATAGCAGATATTGAGACAAAAGGCGCTCGAGCTATTGCAGGAACACGAATAGTGGGTCTTAAATCTCGCACGGGGCTTGACTCAACTGGTGCTGGTATGGGTATGGACTTTGAAGCGTACCAAAAAAATAGTGATATTATCATGCAGGGGGGAGGTATCCGAGATCTCATTACTGCGCCCAGTGCCTATATTGCACAGGAAATTTATCAAAAAACACATTTGCTTATAGCAACAGAGGTGATGAATCCGCTCGTGCAACTTCCCTCTTTTGAAGGAATATTAGGCAAAGGTGCATTTTTGCCGTGGAATCCATCAGTCAATCAGCTTGGTTGGCATGTAAGTCAAACAGCAGATTTTGCTCGCCGAAATGGTTGGCACGTAGGAATAAAAAATGGCAAATGGCTGGGAGATCATTTAGAACTAGCAAATAGCGAGGTGTATCAGGGAAAAACAACCATGGAAAAAACATGGGCTGGGTTAGTTGACTTTGTGGGCATAATTGAACACGATATCATTCTTATCCATCGCGGTGTCGATGTGCCAGGAAAAGGAAACTTTCGTAATATCGTAGTTCACAACGTTGCTAAACGAGTGAAGCAAGCATCTGGGGCAAAACTTTATTTTGACCCAAGTCATTCGTATGGTCCAAAGTTGCAATCACATATAGTGGATGCTACGGTGGAAGCCATGAAGATGAAATCGAGTAACAATGAATATCTGTACGATGGAGTGCTCGTTGAAGTAGGAACATCTACTACAGACACCGAACAACACATTACTGTTAAAGAGCTTGAGAGTATGGTTAAACAACTCAGTATGTTTAGAATTTTACAGGAGCCCAGAGACTCAGGGACTCAGTAGCTCAGTACTCTTTTGTCATCCTGAACTTGTTTCAGGATCTATCATTATAAAGATGCTGAAATAAATTCAGCATGACAATATTAAAAATATATTTCATTATGAATATTACAGAATTACGGAAACAAATTGACGAAGTTGATCACGCCATCATTGATCTTATAACCAAACGGTTTGAATACGTCAAAGATATCGGAGCTCTCAAAAAAATTGAAAGGAGAGATCCTCTTGATACTGATCGTTTTCGTCAGATACTTATAGATAGGGTTGCGTACGCAAGGGAACGTGGAGTTTCTGCAAAATTTATCGAAACAATATGGCACGAAATTCACAATCATGCATTGGAAATTGAAAAATCAGATGAATAATATCATCGTCACCATCGGCGTCATAGGGTATGGAAGGTTTGGATCTTTTTACGCCGATCATATCCTCCCCAATATTTTTCCTAACGCCAAAATCCTCATAGCATCAAAAAGCTTGAAGGATGCGCGTCTATCATCCATCGAACAAATAGCACAATGTGACTTAATTATTCCCGCCGTACCTATACGAACCATGCCTGAAGTATTAAAAAAGATTGCTCAGTACATCGGACCCAACTCTATTGTTATGGATGTGTGTTCGGTAAAGAGTATGCCTGCTGCCTGGATGCGAGAATTTTTGCCAGAACATACACCTATCATTTCATCACACCCGATGTTTGGATTATCATCATATATAAATGTACAAAAAGACATGTCTCAACTTCCGCTGGTTATGCATCCAGAACGAATTGATCAAAGCACCTATCAATTTATCCGAGATGCATTTGCTTCCCATTTGCATGTTATTGAAATGTCACCAGAAGAGCATGATAAAAAAGCAGCACAATTTCAGTTTTTGTCACATCTTCTTGGAGGCGTATTACATCAGCTCGATATTTCACGAAGTGAAATAGATACGCAATCTGGTTCACGCATGTTTGATATGATGGATCTTCTCAACAGTGATTCAATGGAATTATTTGAAGACATGTATACCTACAATCCGTATGCAAAAAAGGAACTCAAGAAATTTGACACGTCATATGTATCAATTAAAAATCATTTAACATCATGAATATTTATTATCTCGGCCCTTCTGGTTCATACAGTGAAATCGTTGCTAAAAAAATATTCACTGCGGGCGAGCATGTACTAGTTCCGGTACATGAATTTATCGATGTGGTTACAAACGTAGAAGAAGACGGGATGGGAATTCTTGGTATAGAAAATTCCACCAGTAGTTCGGTGCACGAAAGTGTAGATTCTATCTTTCATTCTGATGTGCATATTATCGGGGAAGTTTCAATGAATATTGAACTTCATTTGGGTGGTATAAAAGGCGCGTCGTTTACCGATATTACCGATGTGTATTCTCATACACAGGCGCTTGCTCAATGCTCTATATTCATAAAAGAAAATAAGCTTAAAGCGCACAAGGAATCAAGTACCGCATCTGCTATTGAAGAGGTTCTTGCACTGAATGATATTTCAAAAGCTGCAATTGGAGGAAAAAAATCTATTGAAGAAAAGGGTATGGAAGTAGTTGCGCAGCACATAGGAAATACTGAAAACAACATGACGCGGTGGGTTATTATTTCTCGAAATCCTGAATCGTTACTGCAACCAATAAATAAGGTAACCTATGCATTTCTTGTCAAACACGAGCCGGGGAGTTTGGTGCGAGCACTCCAAGCAATAGCAAACTCAAAAGGGAATATGACCAAAATTGAATCTCGACCGGTACCAGGATCTGACTGGGAATACGAATTTTGGGTTGATGTAGAAATTCCAGAAGGATCGCTCGATAATATCGATAGTGCAATTGCGCAGAGTACATTAACGCACCGGGCAATTGGGGCATATCAAAAAGGCACGTTATATACTGAATAATATGAAAACAATTCATGTAGCCATACAGCACGTTTCAAAAAAATACTCCGTTATTATCGGTGAGCAGTTGATTGCAACATTGGGCAATCTTGTATCTCTTGATTTATATTCGCAGGTATATGTCATTACCGATTCAACCGTAGCGTCGCATTATTTGGAACCAGTCATCAAGGCATTGAAAGAATCATTTTCAAATGACAAGATCCATTTATATATTTTTGATGCAGGAGAGAAATCAAAACAACTCTCAACAGTCGAAAAGATATATCTCAATATGGCAGAGAAGAATCTCGATCGAAAATCTGTTGTCATAAATCTGGGTGGCGGGGTAGTCACAGACCTTGGGGGATTTGCAGCAAGTACCTTTTTACGTGGTCTTCCATTCATCAACATATCTACTACATTGGAGGGCATGGTGGATGCAAGTGTCGGCGGTAAAACAGGAGTGAATCTGGGAAATAAGAAAAATTACGTGGGAACTTTTAGTCAGCCAATAGCCGTTATTGCAGATATTTCAACCCTATCGTCGTTACCTTATCGAACACTTATTC
>CALRFM010000042.1 GCA_943356515.1 Patescibacteria group bacterium | reverse complement strand
TGAGCTTGCAAGTTGAGCTACGGTATACCCTTTTTTTATAAGAAAGTTCTGAAGCGAATCCCATGATGCGGGAGCATACCCTAAGTCAAATTGTTTTATTATTTGCGTGTTCACTCCCCTATTTGCCAGGTATGCTCTGGCTTTTTCTCCAAACTTAGTACTATGAAGAACATATGAATAATATTTGAGCGCCAGATTATTGATGGTAAACAATACCTCTTTATCTTTCCATGCATCATCTTCATAACTATCTTGCTTTAGTTTGACTCCTGCAATATCTGCCAAGTCATGAAGCGCTTCAACAAACGTAATGTTTTCGTACTTCATGTGAAAGCTAATCACATCTCCACCCTCACCACACGTACCAAAACAGCGCCAAATCTGTCGCTCTGGAGAAACCACAAACGACGGTGTTTTTTCTTGATGAAACGGGCACAGGGCCTTGAAGTTGCGTCCAGTCTTTTTAAGATCAGTAACATTACTAATGTAATCTACTATATCTATTTTTTGTTTAATTTCTTCTATTTGTGATGCCATAAGTAGGGGGTATAATACTACAAAACTGCAGTTCGCTTGCTTTCTGTTTCTCAAACCTATTATAATAGGTTTAATGCTATATATATACTTAGACACCGATCAGATCAAAGCAATGTACTTAAGTAAAAGCTTGCTTGGGTCATATGAGTCTCATTTTCATAGTAAATCACTTGGCGTTACGCTTTTGCAAGAAGGTAAACCTTCCAATCCAGATATTATTGCATCGGCAGTAAAAGAGACGGTTGAACGACTTTTTTCAAATGGCCCGATAAAAGAAAAGAATTGCACGCTCATACTCCCACAAGAATCTTTTACCTTCTTCCGCACCGATATGCCGGTAGATGTGAATGAATCTGTGCTCGATTCATATTTGAGAGAAAAAGCTCGATCACTGTTAAATATAGATATTGAAAATAGTCATTACGATTATATTATTCGTGAAAGTGCCGGGAAAAAGATGATTTTGTTTTATTTGGTACACCGAAATGTGGTGGAATCATTTGAACAACCATTAGAACTCCTCGATTTGAAACTCACTGCTATAGTTCCCACGTCACTGGCCTACTTTAAGCTGTTTGAAAAGACACTGCGCGCTAATAAAAAAGAAAATATTTGGTATGTGTCATATGATAATGACCAGCTTTCTGGATATATGTATGATTCATTTGGGTTATTTGAAGCAGATCACTGGAGTGTCAAAGTTGGAAAAGACGATAAGATTGAAAAACTTCTTCATAAACAAGCTGCCAAATATGAAGCTCAAGGAAATAAATTAAATCGCCTCCTTTTGTCTGGAAGTCAGTCTGCAAAAGTGCGACAAGACACATTCACCAAAGAGGTTGGTGTATGGACGAACCCAGTAAAACGCATTATTCCCCATTTTTATGCGGATTATTTGAAAATGCTTGCTGGACCAGAGAATAAAGAGCTTCCTATTTTAGAATACGACATGTTGCTGGGAGCATTTATATTTACTCAAGAAGAAACCAAGTTTACTCTACTCAAAGGAAAAAGAGGTGGAAACGCTAAGGTGAATCTTAAAGGCCCTGCATTCTCGCTTCCGAAAATGAGCATGTCATTTCCCATTAATAAAAAGGGTCTTATTATATTTGTCTTATCATTTATACTCACGTTTGGTGTATTGTTTGGCGCTTCTCGAATGGGCGCGTTGTCGTTTTCAATGCCATCAGTAAGCATGCCGAGCTTTAGTAAGCCGACGCCAACGCCAGAACCGAAGCCAACAGAAGCTCCAACTCCCACACCAACGCCAGAAATTGAACGAAAAACCTTATCGGTAAAAGTACTGAATGGTTCAGGAATAAGCGGAAAAGCTAGTGTGGTAAAAAGCTTTTTACAAGAAGGAGGGTATGAAAATATCCTTACTGCCAATGCCGAAGCATTTGATTATGACGTGACAGTTATTCAAACAAAAAAAGGAGCAAATAATCTTAAAGAAACTATTGCCAAAGATATTGCATCTGAGCTGGAAGGCGACGCGGAATTTGAGACCTTAGATGAAAATGATGCGGCAGATATTGTAATAATCGTCGGAACTGATTTTAGATAAAAACCCTCCCCTTACGGGACTTCATCATCAATAAAAAGCTAGAGTTTGATTACGGGCTTGAACAGACAAAAGTATTTTTTGAAAATCTTGGAATAGGAAATCTTTCTGCATAAAATGCCCTACTATCTTTTATTTTCTCCTATCAAATCGTCTGCGGATGGTAAAACAACAGACAATATTCTAAAATGTATACAAAACAGATGAAAAAAAGAAATCCTAAGAAAAATAACAAAAAGCGAATTACCCAGTTTAACCTATCAGAAAATAATAGGCTAACATATATATTTGATTACTCAACAAAAAGATTATGTATGGAAATTGTGTGCGTATCGCTCGAAATAAAAATAAAGGATGATTGGGTTACAATTTTGAGGTATGATAATCACCATGATGGGATTTTACACAGACATACTATTATTGCATATAATAATACAGCAGATATTGTAGATTATAATGGAACAAAGCGAAAGGGAAATTTTACTAAATTATTACATTGGGCTATAAAGGATATACAAAATAATTATCTAACATACAAACGAAAATATTTGAAAAGAAATCATCTCTTACTTAAAGGTATTGAGGTAGATGAATATTAACATTTTAATATTTTATTTGATTGCTTATTACATTATTCTTATCAATGTTATATACTATAATAATATATGAGTAAAGCTCAACAGACCAAGCTAAATATAGATCTCTCCGACAAACTTGCAAATTTTCTTATAACACAACCTCGCGTGTTAAAGAAATATGCTAGTTGTTCCTATGTAGTCTTTTCATCTAAAAACTTTGAATTGAATAAATTAAATCATCATCTAATTGACGAGCTTTTATTAGAAGGAAAAGGTGTAGTTAAAGCAGAAGAGACAGATAATTTTACTAAACCTTGGATATTTACTGCTGTTAATTAATCAAAAAACTAAGAGATTCTTTAACTAAATTGCACTGAGCTTAGTAGATGCACTCTTCCAAATGAATTCGTAAAGAACCTATCATTTATTTTGAATTCTTATAAAGTAAAATTCTGAGATATCATTTGACGTGTTTTCCAATTCATGTTCTGTATTTGCGGGAAAGATAAAGCGGTCTCCTGGTTCAAATTTTTCTGTCTCTCCATTGTTATCTCTGATAATTCCATTTCCTTTAACAACTAAGCAGATTTCAACAATGTTGTCGTGCTTATGGAGAGCTCATTTTTTATTTGATGGAAGATAACCATAAGTCATTGCTTCAAAGTATGTAGAACTTGTGTCAGTTTTTCCTGCAAGTAATTTTCGTGAGCCAGTTGCGTGAGGAGTCTCCTCAACTGGAATGTCCTTTATATTTTTCTTTGAAAACATAATGTGAGTATATCAAATTTTGCTCCCATCAAGCCACCAGATTTCCTTCTTATGGTAAGATATGATCAACTACTATGGATGACCAAGAAATCGACACATTGAAAGAGACCTTTGCACAAATCAGCAAACGAGTCAACTCGGCTGAGAAAAAAACAGAGGTTCAATCGCTTGAAGCGCGTACCTATGAACAAAACTTTTGGAATGACCACGAGGCAGCTGGTGTTATTATGAAGCGAATAAACGATATGAAGCAAGAGATTGATGATCTGGAAATGATGGAGCTTCTCCTTGTAGAAGGTGAATATGCAGAGGCAAAAAAACTTATAGATACATACGAGATTCAGCTGTTCCTTTCTGGTAAATATGACAAAGGTGAAGCTATATTTGGCATTCATGCCGGTCAAGGGGGCACAGAAGCCATGGATTGGACTGCAATGCTCTTTCGAATGTACACGAGATACTTTGAGTCAAAAGGTTGGGAATGGGAAGAAGTAGATATGGTTCCCGGTGAAGAAGCTGGGGTAAAAAGCACCATAATAAATGTGCATGGTTCGTATGCTTACGGACTTCTTAAGGCCGAGGCTGGAGTTCACCGACTGGTAAGACAATCTCCATTTAATGCAGATAAGCTAAGACAAACATCGTTTTCACTTGTTGAAGTACTTCCCATCATTGAAGCAAAAGAGATTGAGGTAAAAGATGAAGAAATTGACTGGCAGTTTTTTAGATCTGGTGGCGCTGGTGGACAAAATGTAAATAAAGTTTCTACTGCAGTACGACTTATTCACAAACCAACCGGTATTACGGTAACCTGTCAAAAAGAAAGATCACAGTTACAAAACAGGGAAACAGCACTTCAACTCTTACGTGGACAATTATGGGAACTTGAAGAACTAAAACGAGAAAAAAATATTGATACATATAAAAAAGATACAACTGCAACCTGGGGGAAACAAATCAGGTCGTACGTGCTCCATCCTTACAAATTAGTCAAAGACCTAAGAACTGGACACGAAGATAACCAAGCCGAAGCAGTGCTTGACGGTAATATTGAAGAATTTATACAAGCATTTATAAAACAGACCAAAGAGTAATATCTGGAAATTTTTACTCACATATGCTATGCTAAACGATATGGAACCGAACAAAAAACAGCCCACTCATCTTCTTCATACGTTAGACCATCAGATAAGTAATAGTAAGAATCCTTGGTTTCTGCTCACTGGCGTTATTGTAGCTGCACTTCTTTTGGGCACCCTCACTGGTTTTGGCATTCAAATGCTGACTGGTGGCACAGGCTTATCTTCAAACTCAAAAAAGAACGTAGAAACAGTAGATGCATCTGGGGCAAAAACATCGGCTGGAATTGTAGACAAAGAAGCATTTCCCGACGAAGTAGAAGGCACGTTGCAAGAGGGTGGCTTTGAAGGCGAAGGAAGCTTTCATTTGGAACGAAAAGGTGGCCAATCTCAATTTGTATATCTTACTTCAACTACCGTTGATCTTACTGAATTTATTGGAAAAAAAGTGAAAGTAAATGGCCAAACATTCAATGCAGAAAAAGCTGGCTGGCTCATGGATGTAGGCTATATAGAAGTAGTGAAATAGACATGTTCTTTGATTGCAGTTATACTTGATTTCATGATTTCATTCCAAAATGTTTCAGTTCGGTACCCCCTTGGAAATGTAGCGCTTGAAGACGCAACATTTGAGATAGAAGATAATGAATTTGTGTACCTGGTTGGCCCGTCTGGCGCTGGTAAAACGACGATTCTTCGACTCATACTCCACGATCTTATTCCCACTGAAGGAGTAGTTACCATAGATGATATAGAATTTTCAAGCAAGAAATTCAATAAGGTCGCAGAGCTTCGACAAAAAATTGGCGTGGTATTTCAAGACTTTAAAATACTTGCCGATGATAGTGTTTTTGAAAACATTGCAATTAGTATGGAAATAAAAGGATATCCAGAAAACGAGATTCGCAAACAAGTAGAAGAAGCACTTAGTTTGACTGGCATATCTAATAAAAAAATGCTCTTTCCCGCACAATTATCTGCAGGCGAACTACAAAGAGTAGCAATAGCGCGTGCTATTGTGGGCAATAGGAAAATAATACTTGCCGATGAGCCCACCGGAAACTTAGACCCAAAAACAGCTTGGGATATAATGAATATATTCAAAAAACTGGGGAAGAGTAAAACGATTCTTTTTGCTACCCATAATACCGATATTGTAAATAGCATGCGCAGGCGAGTACTGGTACTTAAAGACGGACGTATAACCAAAGATAATAAGAAAGGAGGATACAAACAGTGAACACTATCCTGACATCGCTTCGCAGAACACCGTATCAGACATTTGCTGCTCTTTCTGTATTATTTTTCACCCTCCTTCTTTCAGGGGGTATTTTTGTCACCCTTACTTTTTTGCAAGGACTATTACATTATGTTGAAACAAGGCCTCGTGTTATAGTCTATTTTCAAGTTAAAACTCTAGAAGAAGATATTTTTGCTATTCGAGATAAGGTTGAAGCAACAAATAAAGCAACCGAGATAACGTATATATCTCAAGATGAGGCATATAAAATATACAAAGAATTCACTGAAAACGATCCCCTTCTCCTTGAGATGACGTCTCCAGATATTCTTCCTGCATCACTCGAGATAGATGCCGTGAAACCAGAATATTTGCCAGAAATTGCAGAATTAGTAAGTGGCATGCCAGGGGTTGACGAGGTGCAATATCAGAAAGACATTATAAATAATTTATTAAATCTCACCTCAACCATCCGAAAAACTGCATCATTCTTCTTTGCGTATCTTATGTTTATGTCTATTATTGTTCTCACCACTACCCTATCGTTTAAAATTGCTCTTAAGCGAGATGAGATTCAAGTATTGAAACTTCTGGGCGCTACTAATAATTATATCCGTGCTCCATTTGTAAATGAAAGCGTGACACTTGGCATTATTGCAGCGGTCGCGGCAAATGCCATTCTCATAGGCACCATGCTTACATTAAATGCAGTTCTTACCAGCTTTTTTGCTGGAATACCTGAGTTAACTATTTTTATAAACTCAATTGCGCTGCAAGTATGGCCATTCAACCTTGCCTTTATACTCTTTACTCTGGGTGTTACCGCAATCTTTAGCCTCTTTATTACCCTAATATCGAGTTACGCTGCTACAAATAGATATTTGTAAATATAGAATAGACACATGAAGTTACTCCATAATTATCTTATTGTATTCCTTTTTCTCGGAGGGGTACTTCTTCTAAAACCCACCTATTTAATCGCAGATCAGAAAAGCGATCTTGAAAATAAGATTCAAGAATATGAAACAAAGCTCAATCAGCTCAAGTCTGAAAAAGACACCCTTTCTTCGCAAATTGAATATATGAAAACTCAGGAGTATATAACAACACTCCAAATAGAAGAAACTGGAGAAAAAATTGTAAAAGCTGAAAAAGAGATAAAAGTATTGGGTACCCGAATAAGTAGCTTAGATTCATCGCTTGACCAGTTGTCAAAATCACTCATAGAGCGCATTACGGCAAGTTATAAAAACAGAAAAGCCTCGCTGGTAGATATTATTATAGATAGCACCAATGCATCTATGCTTACCAATAGACTCAAATACTATCAGATAGCGCGCGCTCAAAATCAGAAAGCCCTGATGCAAGTAATGGGTGCTAAAACCAATTTTGAAGAACAAAAAGATTTAAGAGAACGCAAAATTGAAGAGTTGGATGCTTTGAAGCTGAGCTTAGATGTGCAACAAGATTCACTCATCGCACAACAAGCTGCAAAAGCAAACTTACTTTCTATAACAAAAAATGATGAATACACATATCAACAACTCCTTTCACAAGCAAAAGCTGAATATTCTGCAATTAAAAATATCGTCTCTGGCGCAGGTACAGAAAGCCTCTTGCGTAGTATATCTAAAGGCGATACTATCGCAACAGTTATACAAGGTCAATCATGTAATTCTTCAGGAACCCATTTACATTTTATTGTAAAAGAAGGTAGTAGTGAAGTAGATCCCTTTTCCAAACTTAAATCTGTAGATAGCTCAAATGATTCAAATGGGGATGCGTTTAATCCATCTGGCTCTTGGGATTGGCCTTTATCTCCCACAATTCAGCTTCATCAAGGTTATGGAAATACGTGGTTTGTGCGTACGTATGGTTGGTATGGCTTTCACAACGGTATAGATATATCGGGCTCATCGAGCAGTGTCTACTCTGTTGCAGATGGGCAACTCTATTCTGGTAGTTATGCTGGATTTAATGGATGCACGCTTTCCTATGTTAGGGTTACTCATAAAGAGAGTAATATCTCGACATACTACTTGCATGTCTATGCACAATGATGTATAAACATATATATGAGCTTATGGTGCGTACGTTCATACATAATGAGTGCTTTCTTCTTTCTTATTGTAGTGCCTTCTTCTATATATGGCGCTGAGCTGACCAATGGCTCGTTTGAATCAGGAAATGATGGAAGTTGGATAAATGCCTACAGTACTTCAGTGATGTTTACTATTGATAGTGCAGATTTTTATGAGGCAAGCACATCGGCAAAAATAACATATGAAGGAGCAAGTTCTCGTGGTATTGATCAGCACATAGTCAATATTGCCGGCGATCAACAATACCATATTTCTGGGGCCATAAAACTGGATAGTGCCAATATCCCCGATAGTGCTTATATTCGTATCGCTTGGTATGGCAGCACCGATGCAAGCGGCGTGCAGCTTTCTACTGCTCCCACCAACAACAACGATGGTATCGTGATCACCACCAACTGGAGCCCAGTTTATTTTATAGCCCAAGCACCAGCAGCTGCACACTCTGCTGAAATACGGTTATATGTTCAAGGAGGTGCTGCTAACTTTGACGCAATAACATTCCAGAAATACACAACTTCAATCATCACTCCGACACCAACCGTCACTGGGGCACCGACGCCGATGCCATCGATGCCATCGTCGGTGCCGAC
>CALRFM010000041.1 GCA_943356515.1 Patescibacteria group bacterium | reverse complement strand
TTCATAAATAAAATGGATAAACTTGGAGCTAATTTTGAAGGAACAGTGGCAGAAATTCGTGATCGACTTGGAGCAGATCCCATAATCATGACATACCCCATTGGAAAAGAAGATACGTTCAGAGGTGTGGTTGATCTTATCACATTACAATCTATGATCTGGGGCAAGGATGAAAAAGGAATTGAATATGATACGTCTGATGAAATTCCTGAAGAAGTAAAAGCTAAGGTAATTGAATTCCGAGCAAAACTCGTTGAACAAATTGCCGAAACAGACGACGCACTTCTGGAGAAATTTCTTAACAGTGAAGAAATACCAGCTCATGAATTAAAAAAAGCATTGAGAAAAGCAGTTATTGGTTACAAGCTTATTCCTGTCTATGCAGGTACATCTTTGAGAAATAAAGGAGTTCAGCCACTCCTTGATGGAATGATTGACTATCTTCCTTCCCCACTTGACCTTAAAGAGGTTGTTGGTATAAAACCTGGAACAGTAGATGAAAAAGAAACGAGATTGCTTGATTCTAAGGAACACTTTTCTGCTCTCGCATTTAAAATTCAACTTGACGCACATGTAGGGAAATTAACCTATGCACGAATTTATTCTGGAACATTAAAAACAGGAACATATATATATAACGTAAACAGTGGCAGAAAAGAACGGGTAAGTCGCTTATTACTCATGCATGCCAATCAACGAGAAGAGATTGCTGAAGCATATGCTGGAGAAATTGTAGCTCTTGTAGGACCAAAAGAGTCCAAGACCGGAGATACACTTGCTGATGAAGATCATCCAATATTGCTTGAACAAATTATCTTCCCAGAACCAGTTATTTCTTTAGCAATTGAACCTAAAACAAAATCAGATCAAGAAAAATTATCTTACGCATTGCAACGTCTTTCAGACGAAGACCCAACATTTCAAGTAAAAGTAAATCATGAAACCAACCAAACCATTATGTCTGGCATGGGAGAGTTACATTTGGAAATATTGGTAGACCGAATGAAACGCGAAATGGGACTTTCTGCAAATATTGGTAAACCACAAGTTGCTTATAAAGAAACCATCACAAAGGAGACAGATGCTGAGGGAAAATATATAAAACAAACAGGTGGACATGGGCAATACGGTCACTGTCTCATCAGACTCGCTCCTCTTGGCCGTGGTGAGGGATTTAAATTTGTCAATAAAATTAAAGGTGGCACTATACCATCTGAATTTATTCCTTCAATTGAAAAGGGTGTCATTCAAGCATTGAATAAAGGTGTACTCTTGGGATTCCCTATTGTTGATTTGGAAGTTACGCTTTATGACGGAAGTTATCATGATGTTGACTCATCTGATATCGCTTTCCAAATTGCCGGAACCATGGCTCTTCAAGATGGAATGAAAAAAGCAGGAATGGTACTACTGGAACCTATCATGAACTTAGAAGTAACTGTTCCAGACAACTATATGGGTACTGCCATAGGAGACGTTTCAAGTCGACGGGGAAAAGTACTTGGTACAGAAAAGCGCAATAAAGTAACCGTTATTAAAGCCAATGCACCTCTTGCTGAACTCTCTGGTTATGCAACGGTTCTTCGATCACTTACTGAAGGACGCGGCGTATTTTATATGGAACCGTCCCACTACGAAGAGGTGCCAAAAAGTATCGTTGCCTCAATGAAGAATGAGTGATAGTGGACAATGATCATGATCATGTTTTTTTGCCGGACAATACTTCCTTCCATATTCCGCAAGTCGTAACGCTAATTTGGTCCATTCTTCTTTTGGTACTATCTTCATGAGATCTTGTTCGATCTTGTCTGGTGTTTTTTCTGTCGTTAAACCTAAGAGTGGTGCAAGTCGTATTACATGAGTATCTACTGCAATTCCCTCAATAATGCCAAATGCGTTACCTAGCACTACATTTGCTGTTTTACGGGCAACTCCAGGGAGTGCAAGCATCTTATCCATAGTACGAGGGAGATTGTCATGATATTTATCATGAATGATCTTGGCCGTTGCTAATATATTTTTTGTTTTATTTCTATAAAATCCAGCAGAATAAACATCCTGTTCGAATTCAACTTGTGAAGCATTAACGTAGTCTTTAACCGTTTTGTATTTTTCAAATAAATCTTTGGTTATAATATTTACTCGCACATCAGTACACTGAGCAGATAAGATAACCGCGACCAATAACTCCCAAGGAGTAGAATAATGTAATGCCGATATTGGTGAAGGAAATAGTTCTTTTAGTTTTTTGACAACAACTACAGCGCGTTTTTTTTTGATGTCGAGATCATTCATAGTTATTTAATCGAATAAACTTCTTTCTCTTCTTTCACAAATCCCTCTTTCTTCATATCTTGCAAAACTGCATCGATCCGTACGTTTTCAAAATCTAATGATTGATATATACTTGCTATTTTTTGATGATTCTTTTCTAGTAAGAATTGTAACACAGCACCTCTGACTTGACGATTAGATCCTTCAAACTTCGATTGTTTGGTGTAGTGCTTACTTTTTCTATTGGGATTTGGAATATGTTTCGCCAGATAACTTCCATAATCCATAAGTGCATAATACCACTCGCGTGGATTGTTATGACGAAGCGTTTTTTCAACAAGTGACATGATTTCTTTATCGTGGATATTTGATGAATCTTTAAAGAAATGATGGATGAATACACGCCGAATATTTGTCTCGATAAATACCAATGGCTTATTGTAAATAAAGACGATCATAGATCCTGCTGTAGCTGGACCTATGCCTGGTAGTTGAACAAGTTTCTGAGGATCTTGTGGAATAACTCCCCAATATTTTTGGGCAATGATCTTGGCTGTTTCATGCAAATATTTTCCTCTTCTGTTGTATCCCATTCCCTGCCATGCTTGCAAAACAGATGTGAGAGGTGCAGATGCAAGATGTGCAAATGATGGAAATGCTTGAATAAATAATGGAAATTTTTGAAATACCCGCGAAACTTGTGTTTGTTGCAACATGATCTCAGATACCAAAATGTGGTACGGATTAAGTGTTCCATCTTTTTGTATTTGGAGTGTAGGCGGCCGCCAAGGCAACTCACGCTTATGTTCCTTATAAAAGCTCCATATGAGAGATTGAAATGATGAGGTATTCATACTACAAGGTATTGTATAGTAAAATACAATACTATTATGAGAATAATACTGATTGAAGACGAAAAAAGATTATCCCATTTTATAAAAAAAGGCTTAACAGAAAATGGCTTTGCCGTAGACCAGGCATTTGATGGCGAAGAGGGATTATATTTGGCATCCCATGAAACATATGATTTGGTTATTTTAGATGTTATGCTTCCAAAAATGAGCGGGGTTGAGGTCTGTAAAAAACTTCGTTTGTTAAAAAAAGAAACTCCTATTCTTATGCTGACAGCAAAGAGCGAATTAGAAGATAAGGTAGAAGGGTTAGATTCGGGAGCCGACGATTATCTGACAAAACCCTTTGAATTTGGCGAACTCAAGGCAAGAATTAATGCGCTTTTAAGGCGTAGCTATCATCAAGTTTCAAACAACTTAACTGTTGATAATTTGGAAGTTGATCCAATAAAACATACTGTTAACCGTGCTGGAAAAATGATTAAACTAACTCCAAAGGAATTTGCTATCTTGGAATTACTCCTTCGTAGAAAACATGAGGTAGTGACACGCACTCAAGTAATAGAGCACGTATGGGATTACAATTTCGATAGTCTTTCTAATGTAGTTGATGTATTTATAGGAACATTGCGAAAAAAGATAGATAAAGGTTATAACATTCCTCTGATTCATACTCTTCATGGAGTTGGATATATGGCAACAGACAAAAAACCCGCATCATGAAAAAATCCAGTAGCCTTCGATTTAAGCTTTTCTTTTGGTATATCGTGAGCCTCGTATTGCTTGGCTTTTTTATTGTCCTTACGGTGCATATTTATCAATATGAATACAGTGCTTATATTTTAGGAGGATTACTTTTTATTCTGGCTCTTATTGGATTTATAACTATTTATAACATTACTCAATCAATCATTAATCTATCTTCTCAAATACGCCAAATATCAAGTAAAAATCTTGATAAGCGTATTTCCCCTTCAAAGAATGATGATGAAATCGGAGAACTGGGAAGGTCTTTTAACGAGTTACTTGACCGTCTTGATGTAGCTTTTAAAAGAGAACGACAGTTTATAGCTGATGTCGCACATGAAATGAAGACTCCTATTGCAACACTGAGAAGTAGTTTTGAGGTTACCCTCCATAAAGAACGGACAAATGACGAATATAAAAAAATAATTAAGGATTCTATTGTTGAGACAGATCGATTAACAACAACATTGAGAGATGTACTGGATCTTGCATGGTCCGAAGTACCAAATGAAAATTTAAGAAGTAAGTTCGATTTGTCTGAACTGATGAATGAAATGACTGAAATTGCACAAAAATTAGCTTTAAAAAAACATATATCTATACGTCATTCTATTATCTCAAATATTCAAATGTTAGGATTTAGAGAGCGCTTAGGCAGAGCTATATTGAATATTATTGATAACGCAATTAAATATACTCCCCATGATGGAAAAATAACTATTTCTCTCATACAGGAATATAACAATGCTCTCATCACTATCAAAGATAGCGGACAAGGTATAGAAAAAGATGAAGTCGATCATATTTTTAATCGTTTTTATAGAGGTGCAAAAACAGATAACGTATTTGGAGCAGGTTTGGGATTGGCGATTACTAAAGCGACAATTGGCATACATAAAGGTGCAATTAAAGTTGATAGTAAACCAAAAGTAGGATCAACTTTTACAATTGCCTTTCCCCTTTCGTAAACTTCCTTTGGAAGATTTTCTTCATGATTTCTTCATAAATAAATGCATAACATGTTGTATTCTGATTACTATGGACCACACGTCTCACTCAGATCATGAAAAGGCCATGTCAGATCCCTCTATGGCAAAAGCAATGGAAAAAGACATGAAAGATAGATTTCTGTGGTCACTTCTCTTTACTATTCCTATTATTCTTTATTCTCCTATTTTTACCGGTCTTTTTAGAATTCAATTGCCTACCCCAATTCCTATCAATTGGCTTCTGTTAATTCTCACTACACCAATTGTATTTAAATTTGGGTCTATCTTCCCAATAGGAGCATATCAAGCATTGCGAAAAAAAACACTTAATATGATGGTCCTCATCGCCATTGGTGTATTGACTGCCTATATTTTTAGTGTATTTATTACATTTATTGGTGGAGAGACATTCTTTGATGCTGCAGCGATGCTTACCACATTTGTCCTTTTTGGGCACTGGATGGAAATGAAATCACGACGCGGAACTTCAGACGCTTTACGAGCTTTGTTTAATTTAGTACCGCCTCAAGCGCGGGTTATTCGAGATGGAAAAGAAATACTTCTCTCAACATCTGAGGTGATGATTGGAGATGTGATGGTGCTAAAACCAGGAGACAAAATTGCGGTTGATGGTGAAGTTTTATCTGGTGAAACATCAATTGATGAATCACTGGTTACAGGAGAGTCGATTCCAGTACTCAAAAAGGTGGGAGACCGTGTTATTGGTGGAACTATTAATCAAACAGGATCTATCACATTTAAAGCAACTAAAATTGGTTCAGATACTGCACTTGCTCAGATTGTAAAGCTTGTTGAAACTGCTCAAAATTCAAAAGCTCCTGGTCAACGTCTTGCAGATAAAGCAGCGCAATATCTAGTCATCCTCGCAGTAGGCGCTGGTCTTGCCACATTTGTATATTGGTACTTTTTTGCAGGAGAAAATCTTCTCATGGCTCTTATGTTTGCGGTTTCCGCGATTGTGGTGGCCTGTCCTGATGCATTGGGATTAGCTACTCCTACTGCAGTCGCAGTGGGGACTGGTCTAGGAGCAAAACATAATATTCTTATCAAAGACGCCTCAACTCTTGAACAGGCGTCAAAAATACAAGTAGTAGTGATGGACAAGACAGGGACTTTAACAGAGGGGAAACCAAAAGTAACCGATATCGTAACAACTCTTGGGTTTACAAAAGAAGAAGTGCTTCGTCTTGACGGCGCGGCTGAAATGAAGTCAGGGCATCCCCTAAGTAAAGCTATTCTTGAAGAAGCTGAAAAAAGAAAAATTGTTATTCCAACTCAAATTGATAAATTTTTATCTATCGCAGGTCATGGAATCGAAGCGGTTGTGGAGGGAAAACATGTGTTGGTTGGGAATATAAAACTTATAAAAGATCGTGGAGTTGATCCATCGCTATTACAAAGTGAAATAGACAGATTATTAAATGAGGGAAAAACTTTGATGTTGATAGCCATTGATGGGAAAATGGGTGGAGTAGTGGCTGTTGCCGATCCCATAAAAGAAACAGCACAAAAAGCAATTGCTCAAATGAAAGAGTTGGGATTGGAAGTAGCTATGATTACAGGTGATAACAAAAAAACAGCAGAATCAATTGGGAAACAATTAGGAATAGAGCGGATATTTGCCGAAGTACTTCCTGAAGAAAAATCAAATTATGTTAAAAAACTTCAAGATGAGGGGAAATTCGTTGCGATGGTAGGAGATGGAGTCAATGATGCACCTGCTCTTGCCCAGGCAGATATTGGTATAGCAATTGGTGCAGGTACCGATGTTGCCATAGAAACTGCAAATATTGTTCTTATGAAATCAGATCCAGGAGATATTTTGCGTGCAATACGATTAAGCAAAGCTACAGTGTCAAAAATGAAACAGAATCTTGTATGGGCGAGTGTATACAATGTACTTGCAATTCCTATCGCTGCAGGGGTTCTCTACCCGCAGTTTGGGATTACCTTACGACCGGAATTTTCAGCGCTCCTTATGTCATTATCGTCAATAATTGTTGCAGTGAATGCAGTATTATTAAAGCGTGCTGAAAAAGATCTCATTAGTATTTAATGATCAAAACTTTTCAACCTATACCCTTTGCATTTTAGAATACAAAGGATTATAGGTTGTCGGAAATAATTTTTATGGTACATTTACCGTAAAATCTTTGTTTACAATGCTTCCATCAGGCATACTAACTTTAGTACTTACGCGCCATGGTCCTCGCATCGACATATTACCAACTGCTGAATATCGCCCGTTTCCTTGAGAGACTGCGTTTCCTTTCTGTGTTCCCATATTCATAGCCGTCATGTTCAAATCAAATGAAACAGATGCATTGTCAACTGGCTTCCCGTTTTTATCTTTCACATCAATCATAAAAGTTGCTTTTCCTAGTTGGAGGGGGTCAGGACTCGTTGAAAGACTTATTCCAGAACTAGTATTTGTCTCAGGAATTTTATTACTAAGACTGTCCTTTGCATCATCAAATATAAGGATTGCAATCGTGCCGACCATTATTATCAAGATAACTAATAAAATTTTAGTATTCATATGTTTTTACCTCCTTTCTATTTTTAACTAATTAACAATTATCATCATCATGAGCCCACCTGGTTCGTGGTGATCGTTGGTTGTATGGTGGGAAATATGACAGTGTAACATCCATTTACCTGGCCTGTCGGGCGTAAATTCAATATCATATCGCTCGCCTGGAGCTACAGAAATGACATCTTTCGTCCATTGAGCACTTTCTGGTACATCGTTTCCATCTGTGGCTACGATTTTAAATGGAAACCCATGCAAGTGCATTGGGTGAATTTGTTGGCCTGTTCCTATAAATCTGAGCCTGACTTTTTGTCCAACCTTTGCGTTGATCTCTTCTGTATCTGGAAAGGATTTTCCATTGATTGTAAAGAAATTCCCATCCATTCCTGTAGCGGGCATAGCAGCATAGGTTTGTCCGTCAATGACTCGCCACTCATTGAGCATAAGCACTTTATCAATATCCGGTTTTGAAGCAAGACCACCTTGAGGCTCAATAATAAATGCTCCTGAAAGTCCAACAGATATTTGTTTATCTGGATCAACATGAGAGTGATACCAAAATGTTCCTGCTGGCTTTGCCACAAATTCATACGTAAATGATTCTCCTGGTTGTATTGGCTTTTGCGTTTCGTTTGGAATTCCATCCATCTCGTTGGGTACTAAAATTCCATGCCAATGAATGGTTGTTTCCACAGGAAGTGAATTCTTGACAATAATTTTTACTCTATCTCCATCAGTTACTCGAATGAGTGGACCAGGAACCATACCATTGTAAGTCCAGGCTGTTACTATTGTGTCTTTTAATATGTTCCACTTTATCGGTTCTGCAGTTAAATTGAATACCTTTACACCGTTATCGAGTTTATAAGGAAGCTCCTGAAGTCCGGTTTTTTCCTTTGCCATAGCAACACCTACTTGTGAGATTGCTTCCATTGCCTTTTCTGCTTCGGGATTGGAATTAATCGTACTCAGCTGCGCAGGTTTATTTGTGGTCTGTATAAAAGTTTTCTGCAGAAGAAACAATAATACGACTGCTGCTACTGCAATAATTCCTATAAGTAGTTTTC
>CALRFM010000040.1 GCA_943356515.1 Patescibacteria group bacterium | reverse complement strand
CTATTTTCTAGTTATACGATAATTACATATCTGCTCAAATTAAATTCAATTAGAATACATTCTTCAATTAAGAGAATTAAGTACACGTGAAAGGTGGTGAATAGAATACATGGATCAAAACAATAAATTATTTGTAGGAAACCTTCCTTGGAGTATTGGTACAGACCAATTGAGAGACCTTTTCGCACAATTTGGAGAAATAACTGACGCAATCGTTATTTCAGACCGAAGAACTGGACGCTCAAAAGGATTTGGTTTTGTTACATTCTCAACCCCTGAGGCAGCAGATGCCGCAATTGCAGAAATGCACGAAAAGGAAGTAGATGGTAGAAATATCATTGCTAACAAAGCACGACCTAGAGAAGATCGACCACAAACTGGTGGTTACGACCAACGCTAATAGTCAACAATAAACCCTAAAACACTACTCGGACATTTATTTGGAAGAGTAGTGTTTTTTGATGATCTATTTAAACTCTCTTATATTCGTGTCGTTTATGAAGAAGTTTTCTCCCTCACCGCTTACTAATTTAAATGCTACTTTTCGCACCATTGTTTCTATGAATCGCTCTAAGCTTCGAATGCCTGGTTCATAGCCAAGTGGGCGTACAATACTATTCCACAAGGCGTCATCTACCGTCAACTGTTGGGGAGTTAACCCACTGGCCTTCATATACTTTGGCAAGATGTAGTTTTTTCCAATTTCTGTTTTTTCTTCATCACTGTATGATGGCATCTGAATAAGTTCCATACGATCAAGCACCGGTGGAGCGATATTATTGGTGTTATTGGCTGTTGCAATAAACAGTACGTTAGATAAATCAAACGGATAATCTATAAAATAATCGGTAAAATGCATGTTCTGACTGGGGTCTAATAATTCCAAAAGAACGCCCATTACTTCAGCAAGTGCATCTGGCGTGACACGATCTAACTCATCGAGGAGTATCACAGGATTTTTAACTTGTACTTCTTTCAGAGCTTTTATGATTTTTCCTGGTTCAGATTCTGGAGAGGTTTTCGATTGGCCTCTTAGATCTCTGGCAGATGCGAGTCCTCCAAACGGGATACGCACCATTCTGCGTCCCAGTGCTTGGGCAATGGAGGATGCAAAGGTGGTTTTACCGGTTCCTGCAAGACCTACAAAAAAGATCGGTCGCGTGTGAATGGCATGGGCTTGCAGCTGTTCTTTTTGTAAGGTATATATAGAAAGATATTCCAAAATACGCTGTTTGACTTTTTCCAATCCAAAATGTGTGGCATCCATGGCCTGTTTTGCTTTTGCAAGATCTATCACATCGGCTGTTTCTTGTGTCCATGGCAATGTAACAATCCAATCGATATATTTTTCAATAACATCTAAGTGCGCCAGATTGCCGCCATATTTAAGAGATAGGTTAATGCGCTCAATTTGTTCGAGGGCTTTTTGTTGCAAATTGGCAGGCAACTGCGTAGATTGCAATTTGGTCTTTAGCTTTGTAATTTCAGATAAAGCGGCTTGATCATCCATAGAATTAGCACTCGTATAATACCCTTGACAAATATTCAAAGGTTCGATATAAATAACTACGTGAATTATTATTTATAAGTTAACTATAACAAAAATATGAAAGCAAAACATACCATCAAACCCTTGTTTGATAATGTTCTCATAAAACCTCTTCAGAAAGAAGAAGTAACTGCATCCGGTATATTTATTCCCGACACTGTGAAAGAAAAACCTCAAATGGGAGAAGTAATGGCAGTTGGTGACGGTACATCATGCTCATGTGACGGAAAATCATGTAATACTAAAATGATTGTAAAAGTAGGCCAAAAAGTCATTTACAAAAAATGGGGTGGCAATGAAGTAAAAGTAGAAAACGAAGAGTGGCTTATCGTAGAGCAAAAAGATGTTATGGCAATCGTAGCATAACACATTCATAATTATTAATTATTAATCAACTAATTATATGGCAAAACAAATTATATACGGCGACGATGCTCGTCAAAAACTTGCAAGTGGCGTAAACCAACTGGCACGCGCAGTTGTTACAACTCTTGGACCACGAGGTCGAAATGTAGGGCTCGACAGAAAATGGGGAGCACCAACGGTGGTGCACGACGGCGTAACCGTTGCAAAAGAAATTGAACTGGAAGATGCATTTGAAAATATGGGTGCACAAATGGTAAAAGAAGCTGCATCTAAAACAAATGATGTAGCAGGAGACGGAACCACAACCTCAACGCTTCTTACTCAGGCTATGGTAACTATTGGACTCAAAAATATCACGGCTGGTGCAAATCCAATGATTCTCAAACGTGGTATGGATATGGCTGTAGAGTATGTACTTGAAGCGGTACAGAAAATGGCAAAGAAGATCCCCGTAAACGACATAGAACAAATCACTCAAGTAGCAACCATTTCTGCTGCAAACAAAGAGATCGGAGAGATAATTGCGCTGGCCATTAAAAAAGTAGGGAAAGACGGCGTGGTAACGGTTGAAGAAGGAAAAGGATTGCAGATGGAGACTGAGCACAAGGAAGGCATGGAATTTGATCGTGGATATGCGTCAGCTTACTTTGTAACCAATGCAGACAGAATGGAGGCAGAAGTAGAAAATCCATACATTCTAATAACCGACAAGAAGATATCATCAGTTTCAGACATGCTTCCATTTCTTGAAAAGGTCGTAAAAGTGTCTAAAAACATTGTGATCATAGCAGAAGAAGTAGATGGTGAAGCACTTGCAACTCTTGTAGTAAACAAACTTCGAGGTACGTTCAATGCTCTTGTTATCAAAGCTCCGGGATTTGGCGACAGACGCAAAGCCATGCTTGAGGATATCGCAATTCTTACTGGTGGAACGGTTATATCTGAAGATCTGGGTAAAAAGCTTGATAATGTAGAGATGGAAGACTTGGGACGAGCTGATAAAGTATCTTCTGATAAAGATGCCACTCGCATAGTGGGTGGAAAAGGAGATAAGGCGGCTCTGAAAGGACGTATTGGTCGACTCAAAAATGAGATCGATTCTTCAACATCTGACTTTGATAAGGAAAAGTTGCAAGAGCGACTTGCCAAGCTTGCAGGTGGCGTAGTTGTTATAAAGGTGGGTGCAGCTACTGAAGTAGAGATGAAAGAAAAGAAAGAACGGGTAAATGACGCAGTGGCAGCCACCAAGGCAGCTCTGGAGGAAGGTATTGTAGCTGGAGGAGGAACAACCTATCTTCAGGCACGTGCCGGACTTATTAAACTGCGAGAAACCATGATGTTTGATGAAGAAAAGATCGGAGTCGATGTTGTCTACCAAGCTCTTGCTGAACCGATCCGTATGCTTGCAATAAACAGCGGTATGGAGCCAGGACGAGTAATGTATCAGATAGAACAGAAAACAGATACAGACTATGGCTTCGATGCAGTAACGCTTGAATTTGGATCTATGTTTAAAAAGGGCATTGTTGACCCTGCCAAAGTAGTGCGAACTGCTATTCAAAATGCAGCGTCCATTGCAGCTGCCATACTTACCACTGAAGCATTGGTTGCAGATCTTCCTGAGAAGAATGCATCATCTGCTCCAGGCGGTATGCCCGGCATGGGTGGCGGTATGGGCGGTATGATGTAAAGAAACAAATAACACAGTTACCATGTGCCACTGGTAACTGTGTTATTAAGGGTTCGTTTGGCATGGATGCCTTTTATTTCCTCATTGGGATCATTTCGGTAGGTTCTCATATATAAATCGAAATCACATGATTTCTCTTTGAGGTCTTCAAATGTATCGTCAAAACTTAAGAAAAATACCCATTCTTCAATATCATCATCAGTCATGGTATCTTGGATAGATAAGTCAAGTAGTTTGCCATTATATATTTCACTCAGGTCACGTCGTACTATTTGTAGCTCAAGTGCTTGGCAGAATGGGTCGTCTCCTGCAGTTTTCAGCGCTTGCAAACTGTATTGCACATCAAGTTCACCATCTTTTTGTATCCGTACTGTTCGTGTATCAAAGCCACCAGGAACAATACCGGGAGTTACAAAGAAGCTTATAAGTTGTGCAAAGTTAGCGGTATTAATATTTACAAAAGATAAAGTAGTTATAGAGAAGGCATTTCCTTGTACTTTTCGCTCTGCCACTAGATCTGCGCTGGTACTTTCAGTACGATACATCCACATTCCTATACCCAAGATGATAATGAAAATCAGTAATATTCGATGATGCAACATATATATTTTGTATACCGAGCTATTTGCGACCCTTTAAGTTAAAAGAAATCATGCGGTCAATAAAAATAATTATAGCTGGAATTACAATCATACTTATGATACCTTGAGGAGTTTTTACAAATGAAGCAAGAAATCCTAGCTTAGGAACAATAAATATAACCTTGCCAAGAATCTGTTCTTTCTGAATACTATCCTGATCAGTGGATCTGTTTGCATCACCTTTTGTGTGGTATTGAATACTATCGCTTGATTGATCTGCAGTTGTTATGCGATGAGTCACAATTCGGTTATCCTGATTATAAAAGGTTACAACATCATGTTGTTGGTAGTTACTTGCAGGTTGTATGATAATAACATCTCCTGTAAGAATAGTAGGCTCCATGGATCCTGAGCGAATTAAAAACGATCGCAATCCACCTGCAATAGACATATATGAGGTAATAGTAAGAAACACAGTGAGTATGATAAGCGCATAAAAAATATAAGCAGTTACATTAAGCAAAAGTTTGATAAACATCATATGCGATACCTCTCCTAAGACTCATCGTAGGAAGTTATGTTAATTATTGATATCTTGAATAAGCTGGAATTTAATATCAAAACTGAGAGAATCGCTTTGTATTTCATTTCCATAAGATGCGGGATCTACATTCCATTGCATGGTTACATTCAGCATTTCACCAGGTTCTAAAATGACAGAGTCAAGATCACTCCATTTTTCACCAAGATCATACTTTTCGCCAGCGCCTAATGTAGATTTCATAATGGTTTTATCGTCGAAAAGTACCGACATGGTTACTACCGATCCAAGTTCACCAACGGTATCTTTATCACATTGAGGTTCAGCATCAAGTTCTTGATCATTGCATCCATTTTCTTTATTTTCAATATTATCTGCATTGATCAACAATTTTCCCGGAAGTGAACCTGTATTTTTTATTTTCCAAGTTTTCGAACCTTGTATTTCAGGAGTTGCACCAATATCTTCTATAAGAATTGGTTCATTTGCTTGGTTGTTGTTTCCAGTTACACTTAGATCTAGTGTGCCGGCAGTAAATATATTATTTTTATTGGATTGTGTTGCAGTAAGATACGCATATGATCCAACTATTCCTGCTCCTAATGATGCTATGATAAGTATCACGCTCACCCATGTTGTTCCAATATAATTCATAGTATCAATATACGCAAGTATAGTTCTATTTGTCAAGTAGATGAATAAATTACTTAGTGAATAATTAACTAAAATAATTGTTCAGTCAACCTGGAAGATGGTGCTGTAGGTTACATTACCACGCTTTATTTCATGAATGATTGTTCCAGGAATGTATTCTTGTATTACCGATAATTCTCTTTTATCAAAGCAGATTATGTAATCGGCCTTTTGGATATTTGTATTAACATCGTATACTTGTGGCATATAATAATGAAGAGAATCAGACTTAGAGCAAGAAAATACGGCAGTACTTGTTATGTTATTTTCTTTCAGATAGGTACTCAACCACGCCATAGCCTCTTTATCACTGGCTGCCCAATAATCTATTTCAAACGCCCCTTGTGCACCAGTAATACCACGAGTAATGCTATTGAAATAGGTATATTCATACGGATGTAAATGAACATATACTCCCACCATAGAAACAATAGAGAGAGCAAAAATTGTGTATATCCATTTGCGTAGTTTTTTATTTTGCATTAATTCAACAGATCCCAATGAAGCCAGAAGAACTAATTGAGGGAGTAAAAAAAGATAATGTCTCAGACCATTGTAGATAACTGGCTTAAGGAAAATGTAAAAGAGAATATGCACGCCAAGAGATATCAGAATCAATATTTTTAACGATTGCATATGTGTGCTCATTTTTTTCCAAAGAGCATAAACACTCAAGCTCAATATGAGTGGAGGAGTAGTAATAATAAGCCAAATGGGTAAGTACGATAGGGGTCTTTGATTAAATGCAAAATTCTCTCCAAAAAAGAGTATATTCCCATACCATGGGTATTTGGTAGTTATATTGAGTAGTTCAAGAAAATGATTTATAGGATCTGCTCCAACATAGGGCATATTTATCAGAAAGATCAAAAAAGAAATTAAAATCAAAATGGTGCTTTCAAGAACTACGCTAATCCCTCGTTTGCAAAGTTTCGATATATTTGTTTCCCATGGCATAACCATCTTAAAAAGTATGTAAATGGGAATAATACTAAACCCAATTACACGTATTGAAGCAGATAATCCCACAAGCACACCCAGTAAGATCAACTGCAGGTTTTTATTCCATTTTTGAGAAATGATTATAAATGCTATTGAGAGAAAATAGCCAATTGCAAAGGGTATATCTTTAGGGTTTGCGGGGATGTCTCCCAAGAATCGAGGAGTGAAAAAAAGTAATAGAGGTCCTATCAGAGCAAAGAGTGGCTTTCGGTATACAAATAGCAATAGTTCATACATCGCTATAAAAATTGTTGAAGCCAATAGCATATTTATCAAATGGTAACCCTCATAACTCTGATTATTATTGAGCATGTACAAAATAGCCGGATAAGAACTATTGTTATATAAAATATCTTCATTACCTTCTTCATGCACGACAAACCCTTTTTGCAAATGAGCATCATTTCCTACCACTTTGTTGTAAAAATACTGACCTCGCGTATATACAAAAAATTCATCCATGGTTAATCCGAAGTCTTTGAAGGTGGCCAAGGCAAGAAAAAAGTATATAATAAGGAAGATGGCGAGTGGTATTCTCGTTATCACAAAAGAACGAAGCGTTGAAATCATATATATAGTATAATATTTTTTCTCGTAACTACCAGGGGTGGCGGAGTGACTTAGGAACTGTGTGCGAATGTAAATGAGCACGTACAGTTATTTATGCCAATCCGACACTAAAGACAAATGTTATGATAACCAGGGGTGGCGGAGTGGCCAATCGCATTAGACTGTAAATCTAACGGGGCAACCCTACGGGGGTTCGAATCCCTCCCCCTGGACAAATAGGTTTTAAAACATAAAGACAATCTAAAATAACATAAATACTTCGACACTTAAGTCCTATATTTTTAATTTGCTCGGTTTGTTATAATTTCTTCATAAATAAAAATAGCCCCATTGCCGTATTTGATTCAGGTGTTGGTAGTTATTCTGTGGTAAGAGTATTAAGAAAAGTATTACCCAATGAAAATATAGTTTATCTTGCAGATCGAGTAAGTTTTCCTTACGGAACAAAAACTCATGATGAATTAAAAGAAAATATCCTATCGAGAATCAATTGGCTTAAGAAAAAATATAATCCAAAATTAATCTTAATTGCATCCAATACTCCATCGATTCAAGCCTTGGACGAAATTAAGCCTTTAGTAACCACTCCACTCATAGGTGTTTATCCTCCTGTTGAAAAAGCAGCAGCAGTAACAAATACAAAATTCATCGGAATCCTTGCAACCAAAGGAACTGTTGAAAGTCCTGAAATTGATAGATTTATTCTTAAAAAGAATTTGCCAAAAGTTATTAAGTTTATAAAAATAGATGCTTCAAACCTTGTATCTCTTGTTGAACCTGGCACTTTTCAACAAGATAAAAAAACCACAGAAGAAGTAATTAAAAAAACACTGAATCTTGTTTTAGAATTGAATCCTAATATTGATGTAATGACTCTATCAAGTACCCACTTACCTTTTCTAAAAGATTATCTCGAAAGACTATATCCAAATACAACTTTTTTAGATCCGGCAGAAGACGTTTCTCAAGAGATTAAAAAATTTCTTAAGGAAAAGAATCTATTAAATAATACCAAAGGTAAATTATCAATTATCACTACGGTAGATAAGAAAAGAAATTTGACGATTGATGGTTTAAAAGAAATCTTATTAAAACTAGATCTTCAAACAGAAGTTTCAGAAGTTAACATCATATAAAAAGTTCTAACATCATCCCTCCCCCCTGGACTTTGAGCTTTTGAATACATTTGAAAAGAGTGAATTTATTGAGCCTTACTTCATTTGTGTGAGTGAAATCACTTGATATTAGAAAGTGAAATGACTGTTGAAAACTTACTTTACTAGTACTATGTCTATAGGTTATATATAAATAACGATGCTTTATAAATTTGAACTCACTGAAAGGATGGTGAAAATAATATGGGACTTTTAGATGTTGTAATATTAATACTGGTTATTTCATGGTTGGGTGGATTTGCTCTTCACATCGGTGGTGGACTTATCCATTTAATTCTTGTCATTGCCGTTATTGTTTTTGTTGCTCGTCTTTTGGGTTTTAAGGTGTAAAAGAATTAGGTAATTAGTTGATTTCGTAACCACGAGTTAATATATTTAGACTGTGGTTATGCTAAATTCAAACTATCAAAAGTGTCTGACATCTTTTTATCTTGGAAGGAAGTGTATATTTTGTGGAAAAAGGAAGATCTGTATCACTGCAAGGAGG
>CALRFM010000039.1 GCA_943356515.1 Patescibacteria group bacterium | reverse complement strand
ATAAAACGAACATTCCAAGAGCCTCAGTAACCAAACTGAAATCTATTTCTTTGTACTTCTCAAGTACTATTCGACAAATATCCTCGTTAGAAAAGGTCGAGAGTAAGCTGAAATTCAGCTCGTCTTCTTTGATTTTATTGAAGTAATAGACAAGGAATTTCAATCCTAGGTTTTG
This sequence comes from Patescibacteria group bacterium, assembly GCA_943356515.1. GTDB lineage: Bacteria > Patescibacteriota > Microgenomatia > UBA1406 > GWC2-37-13 > UBA1450. Next base: position 8,546 of record CALRFM010000039.1, on the reverse strand, counting down.
ATCTAGTACATCGGCAAACAACCAGCGCTTTTTATTGATGCCGAGAACTGCCTCAAAATGACTTGTGACTGATCTTACACCTGCAAAGCGTACTTCCATACGGAGCACTGGCGGTATTCTATTCTCAGTTTTTAGCTTTATAGCAATATCAACTTCTTGCTTGCTTCGTTTCTTGTCTATGCTTCTACTTTTTGCTAGAAATAAATCGTAGTATTTCATGTAAAAAACGATCTGAAATATGTCACTGTGAAATCGTACTGCGTGACCGTCATTTGAATAATGTCTATCGTTCTTTTCAAACCATGCGCCAATATCAGCCTGGCTCATGCGTGATAGGAACATACGAAGATGCTGTTCAGTGGGCATGAGGATATTTTCTGCAAAGTGAACTGTATTGATGTGTCCGTTTCGAAGATTTGTTTTGGTGGTAGCTATTCCCATATCTGCAAGTCGTTTGACAAGCGTGCCGAGAATCTGTTCTGCATTATCTTTGTAAACATTTTGAAAACTATGACCATACAAAAGCTTTGGTAAAGAGACAGAAATATGTAAATCGCACTGATGATCGATACGTCGTAATCTTTCGTAGATTGTAAGGAATGGATAGATAGTACCATTTCTGCGAAGTTCTACAGATGGGTTTTGTTTATATGATCTTTGACATTTGTATTCATTAGCAAACTGTATGCGTTGATTTGTGTCCATTGCATTTATGGGCTTGAAATGAGGCTTAAACTTGGTAATGTCGGCGACTTTGTACTGCGATCTGTTGAGTACGATGACAATTGTATCCATGGGTTGATATAGATAACTGATAATATAGTCCTAGTAATACTTCTTAGTTTTCTGCTTTGATTTTTGTATTGTTGGACTGCTCACAAGGGTCTCGAAAAACTTATAGATATTATTTGCTCGTTCGTTAGCCTCTTCATCTGTCAGCTCATAGCCATAGAGCTTTTTCCAGATGGGCTTAAATTGTTCGATTGACTCTTTGGGTAACATGAGACCACTATGGTGCTACCGACTGGATTGTCAAGAAGAAAATAAAGGTTGATTTGACAGTAAAAAGTGAGATTTTGGGAAATGCGCAGTCGGTAACCGAGACGTAATACCTAGTTTGAAGTGATTATTTTGAGAGAGTACCCCTTTTGTTGCTTGTCGTATGTTATTGTAATTACATCTTCTAAATGTCTTCCTACAATTTTTTTTCTTATATTTGAGTTAGTGGTTGATAAAAAATTACCTTGTAATTGTTCTTGATCTATACCTGCGCTTTGGAGTCTTATTTTTAACTCGGATGATGGGAGAGGCTCATCTTTGTGCTTTTGCCAATGAGCAAAATAGATTTTAAACAAGATAAGCATATCGTTATTACCTCGCATAGAAGTAAAGTCTAAAGACGTATCTGTTCTATCATTTAGTTTGAGAAATAATGCATCATTTTCGAATTTTATACTAAGTACAGAAGGTTTTTCTTTTGTCTCTTCGAGTCTAGGAATGAGATAATTGTGAAAGCGCTCAAGATATTCTTGAAAATCTTGTCTTCTCAGTATGCCGAGTTCTGATTTTTCACCAAGTTGTATTTGTTTAAACTCATATCGATATAGATCGTCAATGCCTGTATCTCCGCTAAAATATTGCCCATCGTCCTTCAGGCGTAATATTCCATGAGTAGCTCTCATTATCTGATAATGCGCCCACCAGACACTAATTCCTCTAATGCTCTTATAGCCCTCCCATGACCCAGTAATATTTTGATAAGGATAAAACAATAATATATTTCCCTCTTCATCTAAATGATTTTTTATGTGGCTTTTTTTTGCAAGATCTTCAAAAAGATACACGATCTTCATATAGGGAAAATAATAATTATCAACCTCCATATAATGACCCTCTGACTTGCCAGATTTCAATAATTCATTGATAGTCGAGTAATAGTATGTTGGTTCATAATCTAATTGCTTGACGACATCAAGCTTTTGTGCCTTTTCAATAAGATCTTTTGCATATGGTTTCCATGCTTTAATAAATTCCTCGCAATGTTTTTTGTAGTCGCTTATCATTTCCTCAGCTTCTTTGAAAAGAGGTATTAAAACACCTTCAAGCTCATCTTGATGGTCGATTAAGTCCTTTCCATAAGATGTGAGCTTTAAAAAAAATCGTTGTTCATTTTTTTCAGAAGTAGCTGAATTATATTTTGATTGAAGATCGGCAATGATTATCTTGACTGATTTAGTTTCCATTTTCACTGAGACTATTGTATCAAGAGAATGTAAAAATAATGATAAAATAACACAATATGCAACTGCTTCATAATTTCATCACTAATAAAGCACTTAAATGGTTTGAAGAAGAAAAAGAGGATAAGAACTCAGTATCAGGTTTAATAATTCGTCATATAGAATCTCATAATAAATTGCGAGATGCTCAGGTCGAAGCCATCAAAATTTACCTATGGCTTAAATGCGTAGCCAATAATAAACCGCTTATTGATGTTTTCAAGCAACATTACTCAGATAAGGAAGGTGATCCACTCACAACTTTGTTAACTGACCTAGCTTCAGAGCTTGAGAATAAAAAACTAGCTAGGTTTGCTAAAGAAGCCAATAATGAAGAGCTTGAAGCTTTTTTTGTCGATCTATTCGGCGGATATAAGGATATTTCTAACACTTTATTCAGTCTGCCGATGGGCGCTGGTAAAACATTCGTTATGGCAGCAATGATCTATATCGATTTATATTTTAATCTTAATAATAATGACGAACGATTTGCTAAGAACTTTTTGATATTTGCTCCTAGCGGATTAAAAAATTCAGTCGTGCCCAGTTTGAGAACAATAGAGAATTTTGACCCTTCATGGATACTACCACTAGATATCGTTTCTCAAATAAAGAAGCAAATGAAGTTCGTTATTTTAGATCTCAATAAGACGGCAAAAAAAAGTAATAGGATTGAAAATCCTAATGCTCGAAAAGTTCAAGAGTGCTTAAATCAAGCCAATCCAAGTGGATATATATTTGTTACTAATGCCGAAAAAGTCATTCTTGATAAAATTGTTGAAGATCCAAATAAAGGCTTACCGCTTTTAGAAATAAATGGCGATGAAAAAAGCAAATTAGAAAATGAGCTTCGAAATCGACTTGCACAAGTACCCCATCTCAGCATTCTTATTGATGAAGTTCATCATATACAAAAAAATGAAAATAAATTGAAATTTGTTATTAATAATCAATTCAATCAAGGTAATACCATCAGTATTGCTGGTTTTACTGGAACACCATATTCTGTGAGAAAAATAATCGCTGGATCACTTACCCTAGCTCTCGATCAGATTCCTAGCACGGTCTACCATTATGAGTTGAAAAATGGAGTTCGCAACTTCTTGAAACAGCCAGTCATAAAGAGCTTTTCAAGCAATACCAATACAATCGTCAGAGCCAGCTTAGAAGACTTTTATACCAAGTTTTATGACCGAAACTATGCTGATGGCAGAAAGCCCAAGTTAGCTATCTACTGTGCCAATATTGAGCGTTTAGAAGAGCAAGTATTACCGATTGTATTAAATTTTTATGCAGAAAAAGATTTAGATTCAAACGAAATATTGAAATATTATGGTTCAGCAAGCACCAAATCAAAATCAGGTAAAAAATACACATTAGAGAAAGATGCAGAAATTGAATTTGGCAAGCTCGATACACCATATTCTGATAAGAGAATTATATTGCTTTGCCAGATAGGCAAGGAAGGCTGGGATTGTCAATCTCTTTCGGGCGTGGTACTGTCAGGAGAAGGCGACAGTCCTAAAAATATGGTTTTGCAGACATCTTGCAGGTGCCTACGTGAGGTAGATGATGCAAAGACTGAAACGGGGCTGATCTATCTTAACCAAAGCAATTATAAACATTTAGAAAAAGAGCTTGGTGACAAGCACAAGATCACCATCAAGGAGTTTGAGGCTGGAAAAGATAATGAGGCTGAGCTACTGCGAATTGATCGCAGAGACTATCTGCAACTACCACCACTTGAATATAAACAACTCGTCCTTGAGTATGAGTTACTCAATGAGGTGACAAAGATTGACCCACTACTCCCGCTCAAACAACTTGCCATAGAACTGAGGAAAAAAGAGAATCCCTACTTCATCCCCGAAACCAGTATGACTCGGCAAGGGTTAGACATCGAGAATACGGCAAGCGTGGTGATTGCGCCACTGAACTATGCGTACCAGCAACTCAGCTTCGCCCAGTTTCAGAACCTGGTAGTCAAGTCTTCATTTGGTTCCGTAACGCACAACCAATTGAGAACAGCGCATGACTTGCTTTTTACTGTGTACCAAATCATTACCCAAGGCAATAACCTACGGTCTGGCTTTCAACTGGCTCAAATCATTACGAATATTCACACTAGCTCTACTCCACAGTCAGCCGTCAAGGTGAGTGAGTCGCTCAAAACTGACACGGTTACATGGTTGATTGCCAACATTAATCAAAACCAAATTTCTCAAAAAGCCAAGCTCTACCCAGACAACATCGACTTTATCAATAAAATTGCGGGGTACGATGCAGAAGGTATTGACCCATCCAAATTATTCGAAGATCAAGATCAAGAAATAAAAGATTTGGAACAAATCAAACAAAAACGAAGTGGTAGCTCCACACTGGTCAAGGAACTAGATGATGAAATTGGCGCAATCAAACGGTCAAAACTACCCATCAAAAATAAAGACAGATCATTCCATTACATTCCCTATGAGTTCTCAAATAGTAATTTTGAAAAAAATATTCTTGAACATATTTTTCAGCTTGAGGCATTCCAAAATAATCAGTTAGATGTGTTCTTCAACGGTGATAGATTCTTATCTACTTTCAAGATTAAGATTTATAAAAAAATTAATGATCGATGGAAGCTTATCCAAGATCGATATACTCCAGATTTTGTCATCATTAAGAGAAATAAGAAAAGGATTGAAAAAACACTTATTATTGAGACAAAGGGCGCACATCTTGCTCACGATTTCAGAAATATAAAAGAATTTATGGAAAATACTTTTCTTGAACAAAATAAGAAGTCTTTCGACTTCCTTTACCTTGAAGATGGGAAAGACATGGAGTATCATTTTCAAGCCGTTACAGACAGAATCAACAAATACTTTAATAATTAGTTATAAAATATACTTATGCCAGTTAAATACATACCTTATCAAATAGATCCACTCAGGGGTCAAGCAGTTCTGCCCTTCCTCCGATACCACAAGCAATTAACTTCTAAAGATTTCCATCTCCAAGGAATACCATATTTTGATGTTGATGTAGTCGAGAAAGTAAACCAAAAGGGTAAAAATATGAGCGAAAATTTACTCATTCATGGCGACTGTCTTAATGCCTGTGCCTATCTCAAAGAACAGGGCATTAGTGTTGACCTAGTTTATATTGACCCACCATTTGCCAGTGGTGCTAATTATGCCAAGAAAATCTATATTAGAAACAATCCCAAACTGGTAGCCAAGCTTGAAGAGGCAGAAGCTAAAATCAAGATTCAGGCTGGTGAAGAAGTTGATAATACCGAGCTGCAAGCTCTTGAAGAAACAATGTATGGTGACATTTGGCAAAAAGAAGATTACCTCAATTGGCTCTATGAACGGTTGTTAGCCATCAAAGAAGTAATGAGTGATACCGCTAGCATTTATGTGCATCTCGACTGGCATATTGGGCATTATGCGAAAGTGCTTATGGATGAGGTGTTTGGAGAAGAGAACTTCATAAATGAAATCATTTGGTGTTACTCTCAAGGGGGCAGACCAGAGATGGGTTTTCCAAATAAGCACGACACCATACTCTTTTATTCCAAAGATAGAAATGACTTTTATTTTGATGTTGATGGTATAAGAACCCCTTATGAACTTATTTCAAGCAAATCATCGTCTTCTTTCACAAAAACAAATGAAAACGGTAGAAAATACAAAGAGATTTATGGTCCAGGTAAAAAAAAGCTATATAGATATTATGAAGATGAGGGTAAAATATCTTTTGATTGGTGGACTGATATTCCAAAAATAACAGGAAGATCGGCAGCCTCTGACGATACTGAACTTGTTGATTACGTTACCCAAAAGCCAGAAAAATTACTTAATCGTGTTATCAGTGGTAGTTCTAACAAAAAAATGGTGGTAGCTGATTTCTTTGGTGGTTCTGGGGTTACAGCAAAAGTGGCTCACGATCTTGGCAGAAAGTTCATCACCGCTGATGTCGGCATCAACGCTGTTCAAACTATGCGTGATCGTTTGGTAGAAGCTGGGGTAAGTTTCGATATTCTCAAGATTCGTGACGGCATCGACCTGTTCCGTAACCCTCAGCAAACAATGGATAAGCTCGCTAGCATCATCCCTAGCCTTTCTACAACTCATGACTTTGGTAAATTTTGGTTTGGTGCTATAACTGATAAAGATATGGTCTGCCCCTGTTGGATTCCTAATCTACTCGATAAGAAACAAGCCGTTCTCAACGCAGCTTTATTTAGTAAAATTCTTGATGAAACTGCAAAGCTAGATGGAGTGAGTAAAGTGGTTGTATGTAGTGTTGATATGGTTGATGAAACCGAGATCAAAAAAATGATTAAAGACTATGACTTACGTGATACTGACGGCAAGCCTGTACAATTTGTGTTCAAAGACTTAAAAGAATTAATTGATCTGATAGTTAGTCCCGATGCAGTCGAGTTTTCTACTGAAGAAAAAGCTGGAAAACATACCATCACCTTTGATCGCTTCATCTCTGACTACCTCATGCAGAAAATCACTGAGTTCAATACTAAGAGAAAGCCAAACCAAAAGGCAATTGACATTAGTGATGAGGGTCTTGAGTTAATAGAGTTTATCAGTGTTGATTGCACAAATGGCGATGGAGTATGGACATCAGATAGTGAAATCAAAATCGACAAAAAAGGCTATATGATAGTCAATGGTGAGCAAACCAAGAAATTCTGGGATGGCACAATTACAACTATAAAAAAACCACTCAGGCTGAAGGTCAGGAATATCGCTGGGGATGAAGCTCTTATTAATATATAATGGTATAATCTGCAAATGACAGGCAAAGAATTAAAAAAGAAAGCTTTGGCTAGATTAAAAACAGTAGATATTTTAATTAAGGCTGAAGATTGGGAAATGGCTGCTTATGTCCTTGGGTATGTAGTCGAGTATGCACTAAAATCAGTTACTTGCAAGACTTTAGGCTTGGAGTTTTATCCTGAACTCGCAGTCCTAAAAAAAGAAATAGATATTCAGCATTTCCAAACACATAATTTTGAAGAGCTTCTTTTAGTATCTGGTCTGGATCGAATATTGGGATCACGAGGAGAAAGTGAATCATGGAGAAACTGGGGAGATTTTACACTCGTTTATAAGGGAAATTGGACAAAAATGAGATATGATATGGGTAGTCATTGGGATAAATCTTCTGTTGAAAAATTGTATACTAATGTCACAGTGCCGATTAATGGGATTTTATCTGAAATCAAAAGGAGAAAAAAATGGTAGATAAATTTAAAGATATACTAGCAAAAATAAAAACAGAAAGAGGAGAAGTTTATCTCTTTGGATTACTCAAAATGGATGAGTTATTAGAAAAATGGACGGTGCTTTTATCTGCTCCTTGGTCAACCGAAGAAACGAAAAAAGAGGATTTTGAATTCGTCAGGGATCTGATAAAAAATACTCTCAGTTCTGAAGAATTCTCCAATGTTGCGAGACTAGGTATTTTATCTAAAGATGCTCATCTGATTCAATTATTATTCAAATATCAATCTGATACTGAAATAAACGGAGAAACAAAACTAAATGGTAATATAATTCATCAAGGATATATTTTCGTTTCAAATCCCAACCTACAAGTCAATTTATAGTGTTTTATATAGATATTTTTTTATAAAAATGAATTTTGATCAGCATAAAAAGTTCTAACATCCTCCAATCCTCGCAGCAAATAATCTTTGATATACTTTCGGTATGAATCGTAGATACATATTCACCAAACTCAGAAGTATATTGCCTTACAAAGATTATTGGGCCATGACGGACAAAGACCTAGTATTCATGGCAGACAGGCTTTCAATTATCGACATGTATCATTATGGGATTCCTACGCATGATGATTTTGATGCTGAAAGCCTTAATCGTGATGAGCGCCAGATGATAATTGATGCTTTAATCAAGAGAGAAACTCATATTACAAGCAACATTGCTATAAGTATCTCGGTAATAGCATTGATAATATCTATAGTTGCAATTATTTTTTAATTGCAAAATAAGTTCTAACATTCTCCAATTCCAGAATAGGCACGAAATAGAGTATTGACAATCGACTAATAATCGACTAATAATCGACTATATTTATAAAATACATTAGACCTGTTGCGAATTAACTGTTAACTTCTCCCAGTATAAATCATTTTTGTCATAGTGGTCAGATTACTTGGCAATGTCTAGGTGAAAGTTCCAGAGACCTGCGGATAGGAGGGTGAAGGTGTCGTCTAAGTTGGGGAGTTTATGT
>CALRFM010000038.1 GCA_943356515.1 Patescibacteria group bacterium | reverse complement strand
CCATATCACGCTCCCATTTTCGTGCTCTCCCACACCGAGCGAGAACCGATAGAAATGGAAGGTGGAACGACATTTTTCTTCGTGACTGACGGTATTGAACCCGCACTTTCAAAAGCAAAAATTGCAGCGGGAAATAAAGATGTGAAGATTGCAGGAGGCGCAAGTACTCTCAACCAATATTTGAAGGCGGGGCTCATTGATGAACTGTGGCTCCATATAGTTCCCGTAACAATTGGCACGGGCACGCGACTTTTTGAAGGAGTACCCAAACTCAATCTCGAACCAATAGAAGTAAGTGGAACAAGTATGGTTACGCATATTAGATACAAAATATTCAAATAGATTGCGCATGGATATCACGACAGATCTCGATAGTACATTCTTGACTTTCATCTACTCCAATTCTGCTAACGTATCTACCAATAAGGATAAGTCCCATCAATGATGACTTATGGTTTTTCTGCTACACTAAAAGACATGTCACCAAAGCTCCCGCGCCTATCGCGTATGAGATCTAAATTATTACCTTCAGTTTTTATTGTTATTTTTATTGGCGCGATAAGTTTTCTGATATATCACAAGTTTCAACTTGAAACTACCATTAAGTCTTTAACACTTAACATAACCACTTTAGACAAACAACTTTCAGATCAAAGCAAAAAGCTGATTGATCTTAAGAGCCAGGATCAATATAAAATCAATAAAGAGCTTGAGGCAACTATCAAAAAAATTGAAACCACCTATCTGCAAAGTGTAAAGTCATATGAAAAACTTCTTGATCTAAAAAATATTTCCAAAAAAACCGAAAAATTCGATTCTCTCTTTGCCGATTCACTGACACTCCTCTCAAAAAGAAACTATGCTTCAGCTGAAGCGACATTACAAATTCTCAACAAACAAATTGATGAAGAAACAATAAAAATATCATCGACTTTTCAGATTCCCGCAAATGCACCTCAAAGCAATACTCCGCCAGGATCCGGATATTCAAGACAGGTGGTAAGTTCCGATATTGGAGAATTTTTGGTTGGAATAGTTTCTGCTGATATGAATTCGACAAGAATAGTTGTCGACTCTGCTTCTGACTCTGATTGTAAAAATGACTGTCCGGTGCTATCTCTTGAAGATTATATATCTCGAAATGGCGCGTTTGCGGGTATCAATGGCTCATATTTTTGTCCTGCGGATTATCCGAGCTGTTCAGATAAAAAAAATTCTTTTGATACACTACTGATGAACAAAAATAAAAAATATATAAATTCCGATAACAATATCTATAGTACCGTTCCTGCGGTTATTTTCCAAAATGGATCGATGAGATTTGTCGGAAGATCTCTTGAATGGGGTAGGGATACCAGCATAGATGGAATGATTGCGATGCAACCGTTGCTTGTATCAGGGGGAAATGTTGCCTTTAACGGCGATGGGGAACCGAAAAGGGGAAGCAAAGGAAACCGAAGTTTTGTCGGATCCAAAGGTAATATAGCGTATATCGGAGTAGTCTTTAATGCCACGGTAGCCGAAGCCGCACATGTTATCCATGCTCTGGGAATAGAAAACGCCCTGAACCTAGATAGCGGTGGATCGACAGCGCTTTGGAGCGGTGGATATAAAGTGGGGCCGGGAAGAAATATCCCCAATGCGATTTTGTTTGTAAACAAATAATTGATATACTTGCTTCAATCATGAAGCAAAAAGCTGAAAAAATAAGTGGAACAATCTTTCCTAAAAAGCTCTATACGCAAAAAGAAGTAGATGGACTCCTTGAGAAAAAGGAAAGAGATCTTTCCTCTCAGGTAATAGTCGCTGAAGAAGTAGCTCAGACTACGGATATAAAAAAACAAATGGATAAAAAAACCGTTGCAAATCTGGTAAAAAAATCTAATAGAATTCTGGTAAGCATTTCCTCCCATGCATTTCCATTTGATTTCTTTCCAAACACCCTCAATGTGGAAGAAGGAAGAATAACTATAATCAAGCGTCATTTTCTCTCTTCTGAAGTGCATAGTATTGATATAAGTGATATCTCAAATATATTTATTTATACAATGTTTATCTTTTCCCAACTTGTTATTATTTCAAAAACTTTTGAAAAAAACGAAATAAAATTAAAAAGTTTGAGACCCAAAGAAGCAATATTTGCCAGAAGAATCATTGAGGGACTCCGGGTTTTTAAAGATAAGCAAATAGAAACCTCCAACTATTCAAAAAATGAGCTTATCGCCAAACTTGCAGAACTCAGTACGACTAAAATAGTGACGTAGAAAAATAACAAATACAGAAATACATTTTTAGAGGTACAATATAACCTTATGCCAGAATCATTTAATATTATAGATATGTTTCTTCATATTGATAGTTATATGGAGGCTATTGTTGCTGCATTTGGATACTGGACCTATATAATCTTATTTGTGATTGTTTTTGCTGAAACTGGTCTCGTCGTAGCCCCATTCTTACCAGGAGATTCATTACTCTTTGTTGCGGGGACTTTAGCCGGAAGTGGTTATTTGAATATACTCGCTGTTTATCTGACTTTATTAATAGCAGCTATTGTAGGTGATACAGTCAATTACTGGCTTGGACACTATATAGGTCAGAAAGTATTTAATCAGCATAATTCAAAGATTTTTAAAAAAGAGTATCTAGAAAAGGCTCGAGAATTTTATGAAAAACATGGCGCTAAAGCTATTATATTGGCGAGATTTTTACCAATTTTGAGAACCTTTGCGCCATTTGTAGCTGGAATTGGAAATATGCATTACAAAACCTTTATTATATATAACGTTGTTGGGGCAATATTATGGGTAACGGGATTTACCTTTGCTGGGTACTTCTTTGGAGGTCTCCAATTTATTCAAGATAATTTCCACTATGTAGTGGTGCTAATTATTATTATTTCACTCATCCCTGCTGTTATTGAGTTTATCAACTATCGTCGGGGACTCCATTTATCTAAATCACAGATGGGTCATGCCACTTACAAAGAAGTTGTTCACACCATTAAAGATGATGTTGAACATGAGGGTTAACTGCAAATTCACTTCAATCATTGTATGCAAAATAACGCAATACCAGAAGATACTTTTCTAAAATCTCAAATTTTACCTATATTTCTTACCTTGGTTATATTTTTAGTGCTTGTAGGAGTACTGTATGGACAAATATTTTTATTAAATAAATTTACATTTATAGATATTTCTACTCATTTACGAATATCAGATATATTGGTAGGGCTAGTCATTTATCTAAAAACTTCAATTGATTTTGCAATTTTTATTGGCAATCTTATGCGTAGGTTTCCTGGGTGGAGAAGTAGGATTGCTATTGAAATAGGAACAGCTGTAGGGAATGCTCTTGGAACGTTAATCATCTTGGGTATTTGGAATTTTTTCCGTAATATAGAGTGGCTACTTGGGATCATGATATTTATTGCATCACTCGTGCTTTTAAGAATGGCAGAAGATGGACTTGAGCATGCACGGTCTGGAGCAACACCTCAAGCCATAAATAATCTCATAGAGTTACTTCAAAAAATACTTTTTAAAGTAAATTCAGTTTTTAGACCCTTGCTACAAAAGTTAATTCCAAGCATGCAAGTCAACGAAGATGCTCATATGAATATCTGGAAATTATTTCTCTTTTCATTATCTGTCCCATTTATATTAGGTCTTGATGATTTTGCTGGCTATGTTCCTCTCTTTAGCGTGATCAACGTTTTTGGCTTTGCCATTGGGGTATTTGCAGGGCATATGGTTTTGAATGCGCTCTTGTTTATAAGTCCAAAGAAAACTGTTCAAATAATACAAAATGTGTATATATCTCTGATTGGAAGCTTTGCGTTTATCCTACTAGCACTTTGGGGTATCTATGAAGTTTTCAAGATATTTATCCATATATTTTTATCTTAAATAAGCTGCATTAAAAAACCTTTACAAGAATCAAAATCTCAACTACTCTAAATAGTATGAAGAAGAGATCTAAAAAGAAGAATCAACACGCTCTACGACTGATCATCAGCTTTATTGCCATCATCGGTTTAGTAAGTCTCATCTACCCGACATTCTCTAACTATGTATTACCTTGTGCAAATACCTTAAGTTGTAAAGAGAGCCTCACTCTCAATGTTGAAAACAATCAGGAAGGAATCTTTCAAAATCAAAAAGTAATGCCTCCACAGATTGATCTCACGGAAACTGACAATCAAGTAGCAGTATTAGGCTCAGATACAGACATCAAAGAAACTGACACATCAGAAGAAAAACACATCTATGTCAATCTCGCTACGCAGACCCTCTCGGCTTATCAGGGAGATGTCTTATTTATGCAAACGCCTATATCTTCTGGGTTGTGGGGTAGAACACCAACTGGTGAGTTTGACATTTGGATCAAGATCAGATCTACCAGAATGAGTGGAGGAAGTGGTGCTGATTTTTATGATCTTCCCAATGTGCCCTATGTTATGTTCTTTTCTAATGATCAAGTTGCTGCCAGTCGCGGATTTAGTTTACATGGAACGTATTGGCATAATAATTTTGGTCACCCCATGAGTCACGGATGTATAAACATGAAGACTACCGATATAGCAAAGCTTTATGACTGGGGGCGTGTAGGAACGAAAATAACTATTTATGACGGTCTATAATTTACATTATTAACCCATGTCTCTATTAAAACGCGAATTAATAACACTGGTATTTATCCTACTAGCAACTGCTGCAAGCATAGTATTTCTTATGAAACGAAATGTAATTATTGGTTCCCATGTTTCCGCAAGCAATCCAGAAGATCCTGTGCCAACCATCATAGTTTCAAAGCCTATTGAAAATGAACATATGGATTCACCAGACGGTGAAAAAACGCTTTCAATGGATCGTCAACCAATAGGAGATAATGCCGCCTATTCATTTTTTACTTCAGAAAATCCTGATTTATCTAAAAGACTTATCTTTACCAAAGAGATGCCTGCAAACGAAATGATGTCAATACCATACAATGCGTGGACTCCAGATAATGAATATGTATTCTTGAAAGAATCTACTGAGAATCAGAATAATTATTATGTCGTTCATAACCAAGGAAATACATTCTCAGATGGTTCTCTATATATAGATATTCAAACAAAATTTAAAGATCAGATTGCTGATTTCACGATAGTCGATGTTACTGGCTGGGCAGCTCCTAATTTGCTCATTGTAAATGCTCAAAACAACCAAGAAGATACCTTGGTTTCATTTTGGTTTGACATGCCAAGTCAGACTTTTATACGGCTGGGGACGTATTTCTATTAATATTCACAATCAAATCTTCAGAAAATATGTCCTATAGTTTGACAACGCGTACATATGTGATATACTTCTTATGTTAGCTTTAATGATTAATCAGTAATTATACTGAATTGAGTCGGTGTAACTGGTTAAGAACTTTCTTCTCCATTTTTATTATCGTCTCCTCCTTAAGGCGATTTAATATTTATATGTACAATAATAGACGTAGTTCCTCTGGTGGATTTAATAGAAACAATAATAGATTTGGTGGAGGTGGTGGGAATGGTGGAAGAAGATTTAGTAATCGTGGTAGTAAACGACCACTTGATCCTCGTATGTTTGTAAAGAAGGCTACCCCCATAATTGAAACACAGTACGAACCTAAAAATAATTTCACCGATTTTGCGTTAAATGGAATGGTGCAAAAAAATATACTTGCTCGTGGATATACAAAACCCACTGCAATACAAGATCAAGCAATGGCGCCCATCATAGAAGGTAAAGATTTAGTCGGCATAGCCGATACCGGAACAGGCAAAACAGCAGCTTTCCTCCTACCTCTTATAACCAAAATATCAAAAGACAGAAGTCAAAAGGCGTTAATCATAACTCCTACTCGCGAACTTGCATCACAGATTCAAGATGAGCTACGAATATTTAGTAATAATATGGGAATATATTCAGCCCTTTGTATTGGCGGCGCATCAATGCATGTGCAAGCTCGACAATTGTCTCGAAGACCCCAATTTGTTATCGGAACTCCAGGGCGCATTATGGATTTGGAAAAAAGACGGGTATTGAACCTAACTGAATATACCAATGTAGTATTGGATGAAGTTGATCGAATGCTCGATATGGGATTTATAACCGACATGAAATACATCATTTCATTCTTGCCAAAAGATCGTCAATCTCTGTTCTTTTCTGCAACACTGCCAGAATCTACCAAAGCAATTATGAACAGTTTTCTTAAAGATCCAATAACCGTATCGGTAAAAACCAGCGCTGCATCTCAAAATGTAGACCAGGATATTGTAGATACCAGGGGGAAAGACAAAGTAGATGTGTTACATGACTTGCTTATTCAACCAGAATTCAAGAAAGTATTAGTCTTTGGTCGCACAAAATGGGGCGTCAATAAGCTTGAAAAAAGCTTACTTGATAGAGGGTTTAAGACGGCATCTATACATGGAAACAAAACCCAGGCACAACGACAACGATCACTTAATAAACTTCAAAATAATGAGGTTCAAGTACTCCTTGCAACCGATGTTGTATCACGAGGAATAGATATAAGCAATGTGACTCATGTCATAAACTACAATCCACCTGAAACATACGAAGATTACATTCATCGTATTGGACGAACGGGGAGAGCAGGAACTATGGGCATCGCCCTTACGTTTATAGATTAAGTTTTAATATAAGGATAGATAATCTATATCTATACAATATTATATTATTTATGCTATATTTTAGTATTAATAATTAATATTATAATATGGATATAGATCTCAAATCTTTCCTCGAGATTCCGTACACTGATCTTGAGGAAATGAATCTCACCGCTAAAAAGAAACGAGTTTCAAGAATTTCACAAAAAGAACTTCAAAAGTTTTATACTACATACCTTTCAAAAGAAACACGCATAAAAGCTGTCACCATAGGATTTTCAGATATTGAAGGACGCTTTCATATGCTTGATTATGATAAAAAATATTTTCTTGCATCACATGACTCGCTTACATTTGATGGATCATCAATTCGTGGATTTTCCCGTCAAGCAGAATCTGATCTGAGATTGGGCGTTGACTGGAGTGCATTTTGGTGGCTTCCGTCGGATGTTTTTGGTCCCGGGAAAATACTCATTATGGGGTGCATTCTTGATCAAGATGATATGCCATATGAAATGGATAGTCGATCAGTTTTGTCAAACTACCTTGATCAACTTTTCAAAAAAAAATCATATGATGTCCATGTGGCATGCGAAGTTGAAGGATTCTTGATGAAGGGGGTTGAGGCAGAGAAAAATTATCACGAAGTCACTGGTTTTGAATTAGCATCAGAAGGAGGATATTTTCATTCTCTTCCGACTGATATTTTACGTCAGTTTATTGACAAATGCGCCGAGGCACAACGAGCGATGGGATTTGAAAATGAAAAAGATCATCCAGAAGTTGCGCCGTCTCAATTTGAACTTAACTACTCTCATACCGACGCACTACTTGCGGCTGATCAGATCTTGATTTATAAACTCGTATGTCGTCAGATAGCCCGCAACATGGGGCTTACCGCATCGTTTCTCCCAAAGCCGATGATGGGTATAAATGGAAGCGGTATGCATACGAACATTTCAATTTTTAAGAAAAACAAGAATTTATTTTTTGATGAAAAAGGAAAAGATAAACTGTCAAAGATGGCGTGGCAGTTTATTGATCGCATTCTGACATCTGCAAGCGAAATATCACTCATATTAAATGCATCAGTTAATGCATATCGACGACTTGATCCAGCATTTGAAGCACCCAATGAGATTAAAGCATCTGCAGTTGATCGAGGAGCCATGATCCGGGTACCCATTCACAACGAAAAATCAGCCCGCGTCGAAGTTCGAAGTGTTGGTCCCGATGCAAATCCCTATCTTATGATTTACACGCTCATGAAAACCGGCTTAGAAGGAGTGACTGAAAAGCCTGATAGGACAAAACGTGCCCGAGTAAAATTTTTACCAGGCACCATTCAAAATGCCATTGTTGGATTCAGACAAAGTACGTGGACCGACGGGCTTTTGGGTGAAGAATACAAGAAGCGGTATCTGAACTTAAAATCAATTGCTGCAGATCGGAGTCCCGCCACACTCGGAACCAAAGTCAAAAAAGGAGAAGTAATATATCATCACGAGATCTACAATCAGTTATTGTGGAATGAATATTGATATGCCACTCTATCTTTTTAGCCATTCCTTTTTGTCACTCGTCGCAGAGCAAGTGTCAGCTGTATTTTACGAAGTCTCAGGGACTGGGGTGTTACTTCAAGGTATTCATCATCTGCAATGACATCTAAGTATTGCTCAAGTGATAGCACTGTAGGTGGTTCTAATTGGATTTTTACTCCCTCACCAGAAGAGCGGTTATTAGTGAGATTCTTCTTTTTACAGATATTTACTTCCACATCACGATCTTGAGAGGCTAGTCCTACAATCATACCTTCGTACACTTTTTCACCAGGACCGTAAAATAATGTTCCTCGAAGCTGTGCATTTGCGAGTCCATAGCTGAGAGTTTCTCCGGTTTGGGTTGATACAATGGCACCATTTCGAATACTTTCCATAGTGGTTCCGAGTGGTTCATATCCTAATAAATACGTGTTCATAAGAGCAGTTCCACGAGTATTGGTCATAAGATTACTGCGTATTCCTATGAGGTTCCGACTTGAGATGTGGTATATAAGACGAACTTGAGTGTCTTGATGAGTTGTCATGTTTATGAGTTTTCCTTTTCGTTTTCCAATCTCTTCTGTTACGGTGCCCATATAATCTTTGTGCACATCTACGGTAAGCTCTTCAT
>CALRFM010000037.1 GCA_943356515.1 Patescibacteria group bacterium | reverse complement strand
TTTATTTTTTCCATACCTTTTTGTGATGTGTTATTTTCTTTTTTTAATATATTGGACTGCGCATTTTTGATTTCTGCTTTTTACAAGTAAATAAAATGAAACTCCTAAAAGAGCAATGGATAAATACGATAGCTCTGCTCCACGGTAGGGCAGGTATATAATACTGCCGCTTAATCCAAGTAATGAGAGGATTGGCAGTCCACAGGCTGCACAACCACTCCCTACAATCCCCAGCAGTGAGTTACTCCCTACTACTACTTGTAGTCTATCAAATTTTTTAAATGTTTTTATCTTCTCAAATAAAAGCGTCAGATTTGCTCCTGTGAGAACAGCAACAAAAAATAAAGCTATAAGTCCAGAGGCACTCATCGCTGTCCACATCCCCTGAAGAAGAGAATATAAAAGCTTTAGTTTATAAAAAATATTATAATCTCCCAACAAGGTATCTCTCAAAATACGGACGTTCATTGAATACGTAATTACAACGATATAGAGAAAAGTGATTATCAACGTTGGAATGATAAATCTTTTAGAAAATAAAGTCATTTTGCTGTATTACTTTAAAATTTGATCAATGACAGTTTTGAAGGCATTTACTGGTTGAGCGCCGACTAACATTTGAGTCTTACCTTTGCTATCAATAACAAATGTTGTTGGTGTCCCATTTACTCCCGCAGCATTGCCTTCTGCCATTTCGTCCTTAACAGCTTTTGCATATTTATCCGCATCAAGACATTGTTGGAATGATTGTTGATTCACTCCCACTTCTGCGGCCAATGGTCCAAGATCTGTCAAGGCAAAGCCCGTTCCATTAGATGTTGTTCTTTCAAAGATTTTATCTGCATATTTCCAAAAGGCGTCACTTCCCCCCAGTTCAGCAATACAGCGTCCCGCCTCAGCTTCTTTCTGTGCATTCTGATGAAATGGAAGTGGGTAATCACGGAAAACCAAACGAATCTTATCTCCGTATGTTTTTAGTAACTCTTGAGTGATTGGGTGAAAGCTTTTGCAGAATGGGCACTCAAAATCTGAGTACTCAACAAGCGTTACTTTTGCATTTTTATTTCCTCGAATTCTCTCATCATTTGAAACTTCTCTCACCTTGCCAACAGGCGCTTGTGCGGATGGTTGATTACCCTGTTGCGGAGCAGCGGCTTGCACTGGCGTACCTAGACTCTTTTCAAGATACTGGTTTTTTGTATAGAGAGAGCCAATAAAGAATGCGGCGATTATCAACCCAATTACAAGGATCGTTTGATGATTTAATTGAAATAATGATAAAAAGGACTTGCGTTGTTCTGCCATAAAAGTATAAATGTTTTTAATAATACTACATAGTGTAGTAGGTTATTTTTAAACTGTCAAGCAGTCTTACGCAGCTAATGAATTAAAGAAGATTGTATTGGCGATGAGAAGCTATTTAAACAAAAAAACATCACATCATGACTACTTTCATGCAATTCTACCGCATTCACTGGGGTTATTATAAACAGAACTATAATACCCAATGAAAAAAAACTTATAAGTACATTTTTTAATACAACTGTATGTTTATAGTGGATACCTTGTACCAATGATCTGATACGAGCCTCTAATGTTTGGGGATCGGCAATTGCCGGAATTACCAAATAAGTATAATCGGGTTCATACTGAAGAAGTTTTTTAAAAATCGATATGAGATGTGTATGAGAATTTCCTTTGACTGCGGCTTTGTCTGCTAAAATTTCCCGCTCGGTGCGATATGCGGCAATTAAATCCGTCAACAGGGGAAAGAAAGGAAAGAGAGATGCTGCAATATTGGCGATAAGTAATGTAAGAGCATCATGATGTTCGAGGTGATATTTTTCGTGAAGTAAAATAGTTTTGAGCTCGGATGAGGTAATAAGAGAAACAAGCTTGGTTGAGATATAAATCTTAGGAGATCGTATACCAAAACAAAAGGCAAAAGGTTTATCATTTTGAACCATCAATACTTTATCTATAAGATGTATTTTTTTGAGAAGAGGTGTGAGCGAGTGGGGGGGAGGAATACTATTAACGAGCTTCTTGTGAAATCGGTAAATGTGCAAAAATGTTGAAAACAGTTTAGCGACTGTAATCAAAAGCGTTACTGAAATAGTTATGAAAATCAATACCCCCAAGCCGCCTGGTATTTGAAATGAGAGGGCATGAATCATCTCTCGACAGTAATAAATTGTATGATGAATCAGAAGAGGAAAGAATCTATACAGTAATAAACTTACTGATATACTCAGAATTGAAAATAAGCTTATAAATATCAATAAATATTTATTTAGTTTCATTCTTATCCTGCAACAGTTTTAAAAAGTATGATTTCTTTTCTTTAGGAAGAGTTTCAATTGATTCTGCAAATGATACAATGGCGGTATCGCTAAAGGCAGAATAAAAATTCTTTACGAATATCTGTGCTAATTTTTTGACATACATCTCTTTGCTTATCTTTGGCAGATAGACAAAACTTACTCCCTGCCCTTTTCTTGTGACAATTCCTTTTTTATAAAGACGCTGTAGGATAGTTGCTACAGTTGTATATGCAAGTTTTGAATTGGTAAGTTTTGCCATAACATCGCGTACAGAACATGATTTACAGTTCCAAATAATTATCATTACTTCCTGTTCTAATTTACTCATTGATTTTTGTACCATATCTACTACATAGTGTAGAATATATATTAATTATTTACAAGGAGTTATGATTAACGGAAAACAATCAATCTTCATAATTTCTTCATACTTCATTTAGTATTCTAACTACAGATATTAACAAATTATTTTTAAAGAACTCTATGAACACAAAAACAATTCCCATAAAAGGCATGCATTGTAGGTCCTGTGAGATCTTGATTGAAGATGAACTCATAAAAATAAAGGGAGTCCAGAAAGTAATGGTCAGTGAAAAAAGAGGAGTTGCTGAAATATACTATAAAGGAAATCTTCAACAAGAAAAAATTCAACAAGCAGTAAGTTCTGCGGGATATGCGCTCGGAAAAAATGAACAGAAACCACTTTTCTCAAAACGAATGCAGGATTATGTTGATATGGGATATGCCTTTTTGATTCTTACCATTCTATATATAATAGGTGACATCTTCGGATTATTTAACTTTTCTCTCAAGGGAACTGGTAATTATGGAAGCCTGCCTATTGTCTTACTTGTTGGACTAACTGCTGGAGTATCGACGTGTATGGCTCTTGTTGGTGGGCTCGTACTAGCAGCATCTGCACGATTTGTCGAAAAGCATCCTCAGGCAACACTTTTTCAAAAATTTAAACCGCACTTGTTTTTTAATGCAGGACGAATTATTTCATTCTTTGTTCTTGGAGGAATAATTGGATACGCTGGTTCATTTTTTCAACTCTCAACGACTACCTTGGGATTTCTCACTATTGCAGTCGGAGCTGTCATGGTCTTGATGGGTCTGCAACTAACAGAAATCTTTCCTCGTTTAAACGGACTGCAATTTACTCTTCCAAAAGGAATAAGTAGAGCGCTTGGAATTAAGGAACAATCAGAAAAAGAGTATAGTCACAAAAACTCCTTTATTATGGGTGCATCTACCTTCTTTTTACCTTGTGGATTTACCCAGGCTATGCAACTTTTTGCCATCAGTAGCGGAAGCCCAATAACAGGAGCACTCACCATGGGAGTATTTGCAATTGGCACCGCACCTGGACTTTTGGGGATTGGGGGACTTACCTCAATGGTTAAAGGTGCATTTGCAAAACCATTTTTCAAATTTGCAGGACTTGTGGTTATATTCATGGCTATTTTTAATATTTCAAATGGGTTTAATCTAAGTGGGATAGATGTAAACGCTTTCATAAACCCACAGACGACCGCAACTACAGCAAATGACCCAAATGTAACTATGGAGAATGGAATACAAATTGTAAAGATGACGCAAACTTCATCGGGATATTTTCCTAACTCTTTCACAATAAAAAAAGGAATTCCCGTTAAATGGATTGTTACTTCAGAAAATGCCTTTACCTGTGCCGCAAGCATTGTCTCTTCAAAGTTGGGTATTCGTCGCAATCTGGAAGCAGGAGAAAACATCATAGAATTTACTCCGACTGAAGTAGGTCAAGTACGGTTTACCTGTAGTATGGGAATGTATAGTGGGGTATTTGATGTTATAAATAATCAAGATTCATTATGATACAAACAACTAACATACAACTTTCAGGATTGACTTGTGAGGCATGTGAAAAAGTGATTTCAAAGAGATTGAAAAAAATTGAAGGAGTACAAGAAGTGCATGTTTCGTCTCAGAGCGGGGACACTTCAATAACAGCAACTCGCCCTATTTCAACAGATGAAGTAACACTCGCCCTAGAAGGAACTCATTACAAAATAATTAATAATTTATGAATAATTTCAATATGAAAAAAATATCTTTTTCTGTTTCAGGAATCCACTGTGAATCATGTGAGTTGCTCATTAAGGATGAACTTTCGCAGTTGAAAGGGGTTTCTAATATGATTATTGATCATAAAACAGGTAAAGGTACTGTAACAGTTGAAGACGGAAAGATAACCCACAGCGATATTCTTGGCGCGATCATAAAAGCGGGATATAAAGCAACAATTAATGAAACAAACAATATTAATCTTGAAAAAGACAGTATTGAAATAATTAAAAAAACAATTAAACAAAATGAACCATTAAGGGTTGTTTTTGAAATCAAGGTTGAAAATCCAGAAACTCAAAAAGAAGATATTTTGACTTTACAAAAGAATGAAAATTCACAAAAACGCGTTTCTCTTTCTCTTTCTGGAATGCATTGTTCTTCATGTGCGCTTATTATAGAAAAATCGCTTAAAAAAGTCCCTGGTGTAAAAGACGCCAATGTCAATTTCTCTGCAGAAAAGGCGCTTATTACCTATGATGAATCTGCGGTAAAAAAAGAGTCATTTATTGATGCAGTAAAAAATGCTGGATATTCTTCCACTTTTATCGATGATAAAGATCCTTCTTTTGAAACAAATAAGCGGAAGAAAGAAATCGGAGCTCTTTTCAATACATTTATAGTGAGCTTGGCTTTAAGCATTCCTATGATTTACTTTATGTTTTTTGACTTCTTCTCATGGATGCCAGGACGAGTATTTTTTCTTCCTTTTGTTGGAATAATCTCACTTATCCTTACCACGCCAGTCCAATTTATTATGGGAAAAGGATTTTATAAAGGTATGTGGTCAGCTCTTCGTATGAAAACGTTTAATATGGACAGCCTTATTGCGATTGGCACAAGTGTTGCCTATTTCTATAGTCTCATAAATTATATTGTTTACTACCTAGGAACCAAATCTCTCATCGGTATTGGAGGAGAGAAAATTCCTGAGCTCTATTTTGAAACAGCAGCCTTTCTTATCACCTTTGTCATTCTCGGAAAGTGGCTTGAAGCACAGGCGAAAGGGAGAACGTCTGATGCAATCAAGAAACTTATGGGTTTACAGGCGAAGACTGCTCGAGTCCTTCGAAACGGTCAAACGCTTGACATCCCCATCGACCAAGTAGTCCATAACGACATAATCATGGTCCGACCTGGAGAAAAAGTACCAGTGGATGGCGTGATTATAAAGGGATCATCTGCTGTCGATGAATCAATGATCACAGGAGAGAGTCTGCCAGTTGAAAAACAAATAAAAGATACCGTTGTTGGAGGAACAATAAATAAAACAGGAAGTTTTGAATTCCAGGCAACACGAGTTGGATCTGAAACAACGTTATCACAAATTATTCGACTTGTTGAAGAGGCTCAAGGATCAAAGGCACCAATACAAGATTTTGCTGATAAAATTTCTGCATACTTTGTACCCGCAGTTATGATAATTGCAATCGTTACATTCGTGGTGTGGTATTTCTTCTTGGGTGCAACACTCTCGTTTGCACTCATGGCATTTACCGCCGTGATAGTTATTGCATGTCCTTGTGCACTGGGTCTTGCCACTCCTACTGCTATTATGGTGGGAACAGGTAAAGGTGCAGAACATGGAATGCTTATTAAGGGCGGCGAACCTTTGGAAAGTGCATGCAAGATCAATACCATAGTGTTTGATAAGACGGGAACCCTCACAAAGGGAAAACCAGAAGTTACCGACACGATTAGCTTAAAAGAACTTGATGAAGATGAAGTAATAATAATTGCAGCTTCTCTTGAAAAACAGTCAGAACATCCACTTGCTGAGGCTATCTATACCTATGCAGGAGATGAAGGACTTGCCCTGAGCGCAATCGAAGATTTTAAAGCAATTCCCGGACATGGTGTGCAAGGAAATATTGATAACGATACCTATTATTTTGGCAATAGAAAACTTATTGAAGATATTGTTGGATTACCAATTGACAGAATAGACCGCAAGATGAGACGACTGGAAGAACAAGGAAAAACAGTAATGATTCTTGCGAATAAAACAGATATCCTTGGACTCATTGGAGTCGCCGATACCGTAAAAGAAACCTCAAAAGAAGCGGTAGAAAAACTTAAAAAGCTTGGAATAGATGTATACATGATCACGGGAGACAATGAGCGAACGGCAAAAGCAATCGCCTTACAGGTGGGGATTACTAATGTTATGGCTGAAGTCTTACCTGAGGATAAAGCAAAACAGATAAAGAGACTACAAGATGAAGGAAAGAAAGTGGCGATGGTTGGAGATGGAATAAATGATGCACCAGCACTTGCTCAAGCGGACTTAGGAATCGCAATGGGATCAGGAACTGATGTTGCAATGGAAGCGGGAGGCATAGTTATCATTAAAAATGACTTACGGGATGTAGCAAATGCAATATATCTTTCTAAAACTACGATGAATAAGATCAAGCAAAATATGTTCTTTGCACTTTTTTACAACGTGATGGGAATCCCCATTGCAGCTCGGGTATTTGTAGGGTTTGGATTAGTACTGAAGCCAGAACTTGCAGGACTCGCAATGGCACTTTCATCTATTTCAGTGGTAACAAACTCATTACTCCTGAGAGGTTATAAACCAGGTAAGAAGAACTATCTCTCTGCAGTAGCACCCTTTGTCATGATATTGGTATTCTCAATCATGTTCTTTGAATTCGCAAGGTTTAGCTCTGTGATGGGAACTGATGAAAAGGTAATGAATATACGACTGTCCACTGACTCAAAGAAGTATATTGGAGACCTTTTTGCCAAAGGAAAGACAAAGATAAACTTTGCTGAAGGTAATCCAAAACTTTTCCTCGAGGTTTCGCCCATAGATGGAGACGTGCTTAAAGTAAAAGAAGGAACGATAACGCTTGGAAAGAATGAAATGGTTGTCGGGTATGAAGAAGCAATGATGATGAAGAAAGAAAAGCTCATCCAAAAACCCGGAGACACCCTCAAAAACTTCTTTGGAGTCCCTGTTATAAAGGTTGTCGGTATATTGGAACCAACAGGAACAATAGCTGATACATATCATTTTGTTAATCAAGAAACGTTCCAAATTTTAACTAATGAAGGGATCCTCAAGACAGTCACGGAGGAAGACAGTGGAGTTGAGTTGTTTTATACCATCTCTTCACAAGTTCCTGATAAGTTTAAAGAGAGCATAACTCTTAATAGCCTTGACACTATCGTTCTTGGGAAGAAACAATATGTCCCCATGTATTTCGGATCAAAAGAGGGAGCGATGATGATTCAGAAGGGAGAATTTAAAAAAGACGGAGATGTTTTGAAAGAATTAGATCGTGATGTTATTGTTGCGGGAGTCTTGCCAAAAACAGGAACAGCGCTTGATATTATGCACTTTGTGGGAAGTGATTTCAAATAAAGGAATATATTTCTTCGTTTATCCTGACTACCCGCGATCCAATAATAGGTCGCGGGTTTTTCAGGTAATATCAATAGGTCTATCTGAGAACGTTGAACGTAATCCCGCTTTTGCTCGTCTTGGTGCACTGCGTTCTTTATTTATTATTTTTTACGCGTGATTCGCGAAAAACTTCGTCGAAAATTTCGTAATAATCAGCATAAATATATTTTTGCCCATAATCGACATCGCCCAGAGACTCTAGGATTTTTAGACCCCTAAGTCGTTCTATCATGTTGTATGCGCCTTGAGGACTGAAACCTGTCCATTTTATTATCTCTGCTATACCGACAATTGGCTGACTAAAGAGTTTGCGAACTATTTCCAATGTTGATTCTGCTGATTTTTTGCCAAGTTTTTGCATTTTAGCGAAATCCCGATCACGTAAAGCAGTGATTCTTGTGCAAGTAACAATGGATGAATCGGCGATTTCTGCCACACCTTCAAGAAAAAATTCAAGCCAGCCATCAATATTTGCGTCTTCGTCGTGATATTCCTGTAATTTCTGATAGTAAAGTTTTTGGTATTTTTTGAAATAACTCGAAAGATACAACACTGGTAGTTCCAAAAGTCCAGCATGATGAATATACATAGCCACAAGCATGCGTCCCGTACGGCCATTACCATCAGTAAAAGGATGAATAGTCTCAAACTGAGCGTGTACAAGTCCCACTTTTACCAATGAGGGATATTCATCTTTTTCGTGGATGAATTTTTCTAGATCATTGAGCGATTTATTCATATCATCAGGCGCTGGCGGAACAAAAGAAGCATCAGATGGAGTTTTACCACCAATCCAGTTTTGGGATCGACGAAACTCCCCGGGGTACGCATGTTGGGTTGATCGTGCACCAATCATCAACGTCTGGTGAATTTCTTTTATCAGTCGTAAAGAAATTGGCAGAGTTTCTGTTCTCTTAATTCCATAATTTACCGCATCCACATAATGAGTGATATCATCAACATCTGGATGTAGGCGAGATTTTTCTTCAGTGACAGGGGCGGCCACAGCATCTTGTAAAGTGGCCATTGTCCCTTCTAT
>CALRFM010000036.1 GCA_943356515.1 Patescibacteria group bacterium | reverse complement strand
ACTAGAGAAGGTGAGGAAAAACCCAACGATTTTGACAAATCACTCTCTAAATTATGTCCCACCATACAACCATCCATGGAGACAAGCTGGACGACGAGCATTTGAAGAGAGGAAACTAAAAGCGGACATTTCTAATCTTGTCTGACATCCCTCTGCTTCACCAGTCGTACTGACGTAACAATATCTCGTATCTCACCATCAGTCCCAGTGATTTGTCGCAATCCACTTTCTTGAAAATATTGTGACAGGTAATCGGAAAGTGCTTGCCTCTCTTCTTTTACCTGCGAGCGGAGATCTTGTACTTTTTCGTTAAGCACTGCAATTGCCGGCTCTTTGATGATTCTGTCTTTTTCTCCTTTTTTCTTTTTAATAGCGTCCTGTGAATCTTTATGAGCTTCCAAATAAGCAGCGTCATTTTCAAAGGCAGCTTTAAGCATCCCAGCCTGATCTTTCAAGTCATTTTGTAGTTTATCCAAATCCATTTGGTGACCATTTATTAGATTCTCAAGTCTGCTAATTGATTCGTATTTGCTTTCTGACATGTGTATAAAATAAAACTAGTAAGAGACTTACTATAATGATAGCGAGTGCCAATGTCAATTGGTTATAGTATGATATGAGTATGAATGGCAGAATAGTTTTTTTTGAAGTTGCAGATTGGGAGCACGAACTCCTTATCAAAGCCTTCCCTGATGTAACACTCGTGGAAGAAAAGCTTTCTCCCGATAATGTTGAAGAGTATGCCGATGCTCAGATACTATCAACCTTTGTCTATTCCGATTGCTCCAAAGAAGTGCTTACCCACCTTCCCCAACTGAAACTCATTGCTACACGCTCTACAGGCTTTGACCACATAGATACTGATTATTGTAAAGAACACGATATTACTGTATCTAATGTTCCTGAATATGGAAGTAATACCGTAGCTGAACATACCTTCGCACTCATGCTCAGTTTGACAAGAAAGATTTACCAATCCGTAAGTCAAGCCAAGCAACTTAATTTTGACCATGCACAAATTCGAGGAGTCGATCTTTTTGGCAAAACACTGGGTGTTATTGGACTGGGGAAAATAGGCATTAATGTGCTTCGTATCGCCCGTGGCTTTGGCATGAATATAGTGGTAAATACCCGTACTCATGACCAAAAGCTACGAGAAGAGTATGGTTTCAACTATGTGGAGCTTGATGAACTTCTCAGATCTTCAGATGTTATATCTCTCCATTTGCCACTGGTTGCCGAAACAAAACATATTATTAATAAAGAAAACGTGAATAAAATGAAAAAGGGTTGTTATCTCATAAATACCGCGCGCGGTGGACTGGTAGATACCGAGGCAGTGATTGAAGGTTTGAATTCAGATATACTGGCCGGAGTGGCGCTCGATGTCTTGGAGGAGGAGAAGGAACTCACCGAGGAAGCTGCAATCTTAACACCACGTTTTAATAAAGAAGCAGATATGAAAACGCTTGTGATGGATCACTATCTTATCAATCATCCTAAAGTGCTTATAACTCCTCATAATGCGTTTAATAGTATAGAAGCTCTTTATAGAATAGAGAAAACAACCATAGATACTATTAAAGGCTTTGTGAAAAATCATTAACATCATGTATATATGATTAAGATTTTGAGACTTTTTAAAAGTGCATTTTTTGAATTCTTGGAAGATGACGCACTACGGATGGCTGCAACATTGTCTTACTACATTCTTTTTGCACTCCCTCCCGTTATTATGATAATGCTGAGTCTTATTGCAGTAATGGTTCCAGATAGGGCTGCATATGCGACACTCATAGAACAGGTAGCCGATATTGCTGGACCAACCTTTGCACGGGCCATACATCCATATAGCTCACAAATAGATTCACTCATTTCTCAAAGTGTAGCTGCCAGATATACCGGGAGTATTCTTCTTGTCCTTGCATTGTACGCCGTAGTAAGTCAATGCAAATATTCCCTTAATCACATGTGGAAAATTGCCGCCCGACCTAAACAACCGCTTTTTTTTCATTTTCGGGAGCGTTTCTTTTCTATTGTTTTTATTCTGGTTCTTGGTTTTATCATCATTGCTTCTTTTAGCATTCACGTAGGAATTAACCTGTTGATATTTTATGCAGCGGGGTATTTCACATTTCCGTATATCGCTATTCAAGGGTTAAATGCAACGCTGGCATTTGTCAGTGTGTGGATACTTATTGCTGCTATCTATCGGTTATTACCCGATGGCAACATGTCATGGCGAGATGTTTTCATTGGCGGGCTGGTAACCTCATTGCTTTTTGTGCTGGGGAAATATATTATTGGATCGCTCCTTAGTAATAGCATTCTTATGTCTATTTATGGCATCACAGGTTCTATTTTAGTATTACTTTTATGGATTTATTACTCATGTATCATATTCTTCTTTGGAGCAGAATTTACGCAGGTGTATGCAAATAGTCATGGGTCAGGCATATCGTATGACCCACGATTTACCAAAGTAGTAAATTAACTATGAAACGCACCGTCCTTATTTTTGGAATATCACTTCTTATTGGCATCGGAATCTCTGTTTTATATATACAAGTCATTGCGCTTTCAGATAATAAAGCATCATATGACGGTTCTCGAGCCCCACCCAATGCGCTTCAAGGATCAATAACGTATATTGATGGTGAAGTTCTATGGCAATCGCGCACCGCTACGGAAGCTGCAGAGTTGGGTGGATCAACCCCTATTCAACAAGGGGAAACAATAGAGACCGGAGATGATGGTGAAGTGACTATACTATTTGATGAAGATACATTGATAGATATATTTTCAAAAAGTTCGGTTTCTTTTACCCAAACCCTTCCTGCCAATATTGTCATTACCCACCGTGGAGGAGAGGTTGAATATTCACAAGAAACAGCTACCATTCCCCTTTCCATTCGTGTTGGTCATTTGCTGGTGAAATTGCATGAGGGAGCTATATCGATAATATTTGAAGAATCAAATGTTACCGTGCGAGTTATTGAAGGATCAGCAACTACTGTATATAATAGTTTAGAGTATGAGACAAATTACGAAGAACTAAATAAGGGAGAGTCATTTTTTTATGATGATATTTCAAGAGAAAGTGAAGTATTATAATTCTTTCAACGGTTCCAAGATAGTCTCCCCCTCATACCCTAGCGCCCAGAGCGCAAGTCCGCCCAAACCCTCACTCTTAACAAACTGAACTTTTACCTGCGTTGATTGTTCATCTGGGTAAAATATCTGATGATACATCTGTGTGTCTTCATCTTTATATATAACATATGCCTCTTCTGACCCCTCCTCCACTCCCCTCTGGCATTGTTTACAATCTGTGAGCAATTCTTCAACACGCCTATGACTTGCCACCGTGCCACTACTGGGCATAGTTGCGGCGCGAGGGAAGTTGTCTATTGTCTCCCATTCGTATCCATATGACGGAATGCCTACTATAAGTTTGTGTTGAGGAATAATCTTTTTGGCTTCTGCTATAGATGTAGCAACATCAAATTCTGCAAAAGATCCTACCCCACCAAGCGGTGCCACCGCTCCGGTCACTGCCGATCCAGGAAAGTGATAATCGTATCCCATGACAATCATGGTATCAATTAAGGGTCCGACCCTTTCTGGATCTATCAAATATGGTTTGATAAATGCAGTGGGACTAATATCTATAGAAAGTGTTCCCACATCTGCCATATCTAATCCTTCTTTGAGCGTTTTAGTAAACGTTACAAAATTCATCCGCGCTTCAGGTGAAGCTTCTTTCACACTTTCAATATCTAAGTTCAAGTCGGTGAATTCATATTCTTTCATAAGGGGGATGATATCATCGAGTAAATTCTGTGCACTTTTTTCTGGCGTATCTATCATAATTCCTATCTCTTCCTCCCCCGCCATAAACACGGCAAGTGACAATTCCATATCATCTTCTTTAGCTTTTTTAAGATGTGAATCTGCCTTCCCTGAAGTAAGTGCGTACCATCCTGGTTCAGATTCCTGTTCACTGGTTTTAGTCATTATGTGGCCATCTTTTTCCAGAGTTACCGCAAAATACGTGAGTGTTGTAAGGTACACAGAATAGTCTTTATCCGCTTTGTCTAACAGCCAGTAGGGCATGAATCCAACTACGTGTTTTTTGTGAGGAACCTGAATAATGATGCCAATCATAAATCCGACAAAAATGCCAAGTATACATATTAGAAGTTCTTTTCTCACATGTGTATTGTAATATAAATACTGTCATGAAAAAGATTGTTATATTCGGAACCATAGGAATCGTTGTAATCATTGCAATACTATTTGGAGTGACACAAAGTACATCTCCAAGTAAGAGTGGAGTATTTTCTCGTGAAAAGATAAAAATTTCTCCTACTCCCGGACCATACGATATACTCACTATCCCCTATTTACGCAATAGAAACTACACAAGTTCACTTTCAGAATTAGAACAGATCGCATCAAATGGAACATATAGTTCGTATCTTACCAGCTATGATTCGGATGATCTGAATATTAATGCTCTCCTCACTATTCCCCAAGGAGAGAAACCAAAAAATGGCTGGCCCGCAATAATATTTATTCACGGATATATTCCACCAACACAATACGAAACTACACAAAAA
This sequence comes from Patescibacteria group bacterium, assembly GCA_943356515.1. Classification (GTDB taxonomy): domain Bacteria; phylum Patescibacteriota; class Microgenomatia; order UBA1406; family GWC2-37-13; genus UBA1450. Next base: position 4,525 of record CALRFM010000036.1, on the reverse strand, counting down.
TATATAGCGTATGTCGATTACTTGGCAAGCAGTGGATATGTCGTATTCAAGATAGATCTGCGCGGCCATGGAAGCTCTGATGGCCGCGCAACAGGCGCCTATTATTCTTCAGACTATATTGTCGATACCTTACATGCTCGCGCCGCTTTGCAAGATTCTGATTTTGTAAATACGGATTCTATTGGGTTATGGGGACATAGCATGGCTGGTAATGTAGTTCTCCGAAGTATTGTTGCTGCAAAAGATATTCCTGTGGCAGTTGTGTGGGCTGGCGCAGTATATACGTATGAAGATTTGCAGATGTATCGTCTAAACGATGCCAGCTATATTCGACCTCCTCTATCTTCTACTAGAAGTAAAGAGCGAGAACAGCTTTATAATACTGTTGGCGATTTTGATCCAAATAACTCTTTCTGGAAACAAGTTATCCCAACGAATTATTTGGATGGAATAACAAGCGCACTTCAACTTCATCATGCCGTGAGTGACCCTGTAGTAAACGTAGAATACAGTCGCAATCTCGTTTCAGTTCTTGAGGATTCTCCTCTGACCGTTGAACTCTTTGAATATCCAAGTGATGATCACAATATTGGAGCTCCTTATTTTAATACTGCTATGGAGCGAACCGTAGCATTTTTTGATGAATATCTTAAGAATTTTTAGGAAGCTCTGCATACAAAATCGTTCTCCAAAACGCATTCCATCCCCACCCAACTGCGTTTAGATTTATAAAGCTATAATGTAATTTTGTATTCACCATCTACATAGTCACGTATAAGAGCGCCAAGAAGTGTTTGATAAGGGATATTTCTTCGTTCTGCTCGTGCTTTAAATTGAACAAGATCGCCTTGTTTTATGCGAAATGTTATTCGTTTGGATTTTCGAAGATCTAAGGTATTTCGCGCTGCCTGTTCAAGTTCTTTTTTACGTTTTTCAAAGTTGGGAACTTGTTTCCATTCGCCTTTCTCAATAGATGTTTCCAATTCTTGTTCATATTCGTCAAGAACTAGATTTTTAAATGGATCAACTTGTTTATTTTTTATAGTTTTTTTTATCATACTTTTTTAAATAACTTTTAGTAAATAACCTACTTGGATATAATGTCTTCAAAAATATTAAACTTTTCTTATCTTGAACATATGGTACGAGATATACATAGTTTTTAATTTTTACAAGGAATACTCTTTGATTTGGATGGTTTTTACTTGGATTTTGAATATCGTCAAGCAGACCACCTTTATCTATCGCACTTAATATATCTTCGAAATTAATACCTCGAGTTAGTTTGAGAAAAGCATTTTTCTCTTCATTAAACTCTGTCTTCAGCATAAACATATGATATCAAAAATGTACATCTTTTGTCAATACATATATCTGGCTGTTATCTGACAATATATTTCTCCCATAACTTCTTAAAGTACGGCATGGTGAGTGTTGAGAGTAAAAACCCCAACGCTGCACCAATAGCATTCATCCAGGGATCTGAAATATTCATTGCTTGGAGATACAATCCAGTAGTTATATAGGTGAAGGATATAAGAAGGATTCTACGAGAATCACTCGTTTCCCATTGCTTATCAAGTTCTACATTCTTATTTCGTTTTTTTTATTTGATCAATTTCTTTTTGTAGTGTGGTAAGCGTGGTCATAGATTTATGATTTATTTTATATCACCCCATAAACGCACCGGCATAGTAGAAGTAGTACACCGTCTCACCATTTTTTTCTAATTTCTCACTGCCATCCAGCTCGTCGATATCTCCTGAACCATTATTTGAATATTCATACTCATCCATCTTGTATTCAACATCGTTCCATAAGCGAACTTTGTCCCATTTTTCTACAAGCGCTTTCCGCAAAACCTTATCTACTTCTTCTTCTGTCAGATTCTCAAAGTTTCCATAATATGACATGCTCCACACAGGTTTATTTTCATAGTAGATAGTTTCGAGTCCTGCAAATTTATTATTTCCTATATTAAAAATGTCTCGATATAAAAACTTATCTTCTTTAAATTCAAACTGTCGAGAACCAATGAGTAGTGGTGTCACCTCACCCGCATTTCCGGCATAGGTATTTTTGCGAGCTTTGAGAAGAAATGTGGTGAGTGAGTTTTTGTTTATCATGGCATAAGTATATCAATATTACTTCTTACACGGAAAAGAAATCTCCATACCTACATTTATCACGTTACTGATTCGTGGAAATTCTTCCTCATTGTATTCGATAATTGTTGGATAGCTTAATCCAGTTCCGTATACCTCCTCAGCAATGCCCCACAAACTATCACCATATTCCACTTTATAATCACATTTGTTTGGAGTTTTTGATTTTGACATTTGAGATTTTTTGATTATTGGGGTGGGCACCGGAACCAGTGAATATGTTGACGCTTGCTTGATATTTGACCACGGTCCGGGCATACACCCTCGTTGTCCCCGAACTTTGAAATAGTAAGTAGTGTAGGGTGACAAAAGTTCGACCATAAATTGCTGCACGCCTTCTGAGCCAAGGTTCACCAAAGCTCCGTATTCTTCAGCAAGGGTTCCAGTGGAATAGCTAATATAATACTGAGAGTTGTGAAGAATCGGTGTAAAGAACAAGGTTGCAGTCGTTTTTGTCGTGTCTATTTGAAATAAATCTGGCGCATATTCTGGTTGAGTATCAGAACAGCTGGTCGAAGATCCAAGCACTGATGATGAAGAACTGGAACTACTTGAGTTAGAAACTACTTCGCCAAAAACTCCATAGGTAGAGAACGTAGACAATGAACAAGTCAGGGTATTTGCCGATGTATCAAGCGTACAATTTTTATCATCCCAACTACCTGTTCCTGAATTGTATTTATATACATCCAGTGTTGATTCCGAAAAACCTGTCTCAGTATTTGAACCATACGATACGGTAAAAGTGATGGCTTTATTAAAGCTCGATACATCATTGCCAGAACTATTGACTGCCGACAGATCGAATATATTTTCATCAGCAAGTGACTTTCCTGACGGGGTTGTGATACTGGTGGTAGACAATCGGTTTATTTGAAATGTGGCATCACTGGCGGCAAAGCCATCTGGCACCGTAAGCTTTGCAAGAGAACTATTATTGATAAGTTGAAATTCTCCACCTGATACGGTGGTCAAAGATTCTTCTGTTCCAGAGGCAATTGAACTTATCACGCAACCCGTTGTTTTAAAGGTGTTTTGACCAGATATGGTTTGGTTACTTGCCGAATCAGTAGATTTGACACGGAAATAGTAGCGCCTACAAGATTGAAGGCTAGAAAGTGCTACTGAGTGACTTGTTACTCGAGGAGATGTATCGACTTCAGATGTCGAGGAACCATATGTTGATATGAGTCCGTAATCTACTTGTGATGAGGTAGCTTCATCAGTAGTCCAGGTAATAGTAGCTGTGCTTGATTGTGGATTGGAAGAAATGCCACTTATTCCGGGTGATGTACTATCTATAGGTGTGGGGGTAGGAGTGTTGGTAGGTGTTGGGGTATTGGTTGGAGTCGCGGTTGGAGTAGGGGTATTGGTTGGTGATGGCGTAGGCGTTGGGGTATCTGAACTTGCACCATATTCAAATGCTCCAATATCTACTGTGCTTACCCGACTGAGTCCACGCTGGTCGGTGGTTGGAATCGTGATTCCCTGATGAGCTGTGCCATCCCCCGCATCAATAGCCACACTACCTGTTGTGATAGCCAGGGTCTTTGTTCCATAGATCGTGCTGTTTGTGGCAAGTGTGTCACTGAGGTTTAGATTTACTTGATTCCCAGAAAGGTCTCCTGTTGCATTAAATGTTTTCCCAGAAGACACCTCTACTATGTTGTATCCAGCATCGGTGATTGTTGCATTGTTGGTGACATCATTTCCTGTTCCATTATTGGCAATAATGGTATTTTTTATGAACGTTGTTGCTCCTCCTTCAGTATAGTATCCATCATATGCATTTGCTGTTGAATTGTTGTTTGCAAATGTGACATTGGTAAAGTATGTAGTGCCATACCCAGAATACATTCCCCCTACTATGCTCGTTGTTGTGTTGCCACTTATTGTTGTGTTTGTATACTGCACCTTCCCATAATACTGTTCGATACCCCCTCCAATTCCTCCAGAGGTGTTTCCACTGACGGTTGAGTTTGTCATTGTCGAAACAGGTAGACTATTATCTCCATCTATGTAGAGCCCACCCGCATCACTTGTTGCAGTGTTCCCATCGATCGTTACCTTGTCCATCGAAAAATTTTCATCAAAGATATGTATGGCCCCACCCTTTCCTACCGTAGAATTTGAGGTAAAGCTCGAACTTGTGATACTGATCCCTCCCACTGATCGAATAAATAAGGCCCCTCCTCCATACGATGAGCTGGTTCCCTGACAATTGGTTATAGTGCTGCTGGTTATAGTCAATGTCCCCATGGTTCCCCAAGCATAGATACAACCTCCATAAAGCGATACTCCGTCGCGAATAGTTACATTATTTAGAGTCACATGTCCCGTACTGTCACCAGAGTGAATTT
>CALRFM010000035.1 GCA_943356515.1 Patescibacteria group bacterium | reverse complement strand
ATTTAAATGGAAGATGGAACTTTTTTTGTGCTTTTGGAAAGAACATTACGATTACTCCAAAAGCGAACACCCCCATCATTGTTAATATATTTCCCACAATACGAGGTTTCGTATTAGTGAATTTCGATTTAACTTCATGCCGACCCGATGGAACTTCGTATGTTATGACGCCACGATATTTGGGATCCTGGAATTGTATTTGTGTTTCTACACCATCAATATATGTTCTCCACCCCGGAAAATAGAATGTGTAGTCTGCTACTTTAGTATTAGATAGAGAATTTATTATAAATGACCGTGATGAATTAGAAACAAATAAATCCGAGATCTTTCCATCACCTTCAAATATCTCTACCTTTGTATCCTTGTATGGATAATCTCTTACTTCTCCCATCCAGATGGTGTTCATTATTGTCCCATGTAAATTATCATGTGTTTGGTAATAAGTTCGTTGATTTTCCAGAAGATAATTTTTCCCATATAATTGTGGGAATCGTAATACACCAATTGCAATAACAATGATTATGATACTGGCAGACATATATTTTTTAGAAAGTTTATCCATCATAAGGCTTAAGACGATGGGTGGAATAATAATAAATCCCGTAAGCATACGCCAAGGGTGCTGTATGCTACCAAGCGGCGTTTGATAGAAAATGCTGCTTAATGAAGTGGTGAAAAAGACGTATATTACTCCAACAATGGTGACGATAAGTAGCAGTACGTTGATAGATTTTTTTTGAATATACCGTTGTGTTAAATGGACAACAGACATGATGAGTATGACTGATTCGATAATGCCCGATTGAAGAATATTTCCACGTACATCTATATCTCCTTGGAAAAAATACTGCCAATTCTCAGTGAGAAAATTTTTCCATGTAAGAAAATGCCCTTGAACAAAATGTCCTCCTGCACCACCGTAATACAAATACTTAACTTCCATAAATAAGGGAAAAATATAATACGAAGTAAGTCCTATTCCTAGACCAATCGATAAACCCAAAGCAATAATCTTAATGAAAAGATTCTTTCGATTTTCATTCAAGAGATACAATCCATATGTAATAAATATAAAACTGCCCACAATAAACATAAATAAATGGGTGAGTAAAAGTAAGGCAACAGAAATAGTAAGAAGATAGTATCCCTTCACACTCTCTTTTTTAAGTACCAAATAGAGGGCGATGAGAATGGAAATAATAAATATGCTCGCAAAGAATTCTGGTAACGCGCCACGAATATAGACATTCATAATCCGATATGGAGCAAAATGAAATACTATTACACCAATCAAAGCGGCTGTTTGACGTGCATGAAATCTTAGAAAGATGTACATAAGAAGGGAAGAAACAAATACGCCAATAAGCACTACGAGGTTGTATGAAATAACAATATCATTTGTTATAAAAGTAAGAAAAGCTCCCAGATATGATGTTGTTTGTTGAGCAAATTGTGGCGCAGGCCATCCGTACCGTGCAAACTCTCCTCCCCACCGCACAGGAAAATCTCCATCTGCAAGCCCTGCATGAACTTGTGCTATGTTGGCTAAGTGCGTAGGACCATCGAAGGTAGAGGGTCTTCCTTGGTGTATGAAAAGATCAAAAACAAAGATGACTGATATAATAAATAGTATTATAAACGCAGCCTTTTCTTTCAGTATGAAACCCATGCAATCATTATACGATATGCTCAATAAAAATTCGTTTCTTGTAATTGCAGTGCTCATATTGAGTTCGTTTATACTACTATTCCCTCATGGTAGATTTAACAGATCACAAAATGCATTACAATCATTTGTTTTAAATTCTATCAATCAAAATAGTATAAATGTCCAGCAATTTTGGGAAACAAGAGAATTCTATTCTCCTGGTCATATAATACTGGCTAAGCAGGTAGAGGAGCCCAATCCATTTCTTACTTTTACCTCAGATAAGTGGCACAGCTCAGAGTATCTAACGAAAATATCAACCTTAGCTCCAAGCCTTAGTGATGAGTGTAGCAATGTGCTTTTGATGACTCAACAAGATCTCATATGTAACTTACAAGATGGAAGTACGTTTATTGCCTTTATACGAGATCAGAATGAGATGAGAAAAGCTAATGTATTTTTTGACCCTAAGCATGATGTAAATAGTATTGAAGGAAAATATTGGCTCGTTATTTCTTATATACGATAACTTCTTCATTTGAAAATATCACTTCGTATGCATTGTCGAGTAATAAATTTTTTATGGTATCGATATTATACGTACGTCCTTGTGGCGGATCAATAAGGTAATAAATATATGTTGCATCCAGTTTGGCATAATCTATTTTTTCAAGATCTGCGATTTCTTTTTTACGTTCTTCATAATCTACTCCGATATTAGTAAGGACATTCTCATCTGCATAGTAAGAAGGTTTATGAGTAAATGCAGGCACATAAGCCGAATTATAATGTACTGGTATAGCAAAGACGATCCCATCTTCTTCTTGGTCTTTGAGGAATCTTAAAGCCTCTTGTTCATCTACAGATATGCCATGTGGTTTATTCATTTCTTGTATAGATCTCATAACCATTTCAATATCCAAAGGGAGAGTAAGAATAATAATTACGCCAACTACCAAGAGCGCTTGAATAGATTTTCTTGACAACAGCACAGATAATGAGTCTGCAGCATATATATTGAGGAGTATCAAAGTGTATGCAAAAAATTGTACTGTATTCCACCAATCGCCACCTTTTTGAACAAGAAACATTGAAAATAGCCCAGAACATACTATAGCAATGATGATTGTCGTATCAAATGCCGTCAGTTTTTTTGTTATCGTTTTATATGCAAGTGCGGTAAACCCTATGATCCGAGTTCCGGCATTGTACACCACATATAATATGACGGTAAATAATTCTATTGCCATAAGTCGTGGTGAAAACCCACCAGCATCTATGAGAGAATATCGAGCTAAAACAAGTGTAGGCATATAAAATGCATCAGGATCTTCTATAAGCGGATGCACTGTTGCAAGAGGACTTATACTAAAAATGGATCCTGTTTGAGTTGATGAAAATGGATCATAGAAAAAAATAAGAGTCGCCAATGTGGGAATACTTATTATAAATGCACGAATAATAAATGTTTTGAGGTCTTTTGTTTGAATGAAATTAATAAAGAAATAGGTTCCTACCAATAACCCCAGCACTACTCCTCCATAAAACTTAATGCCAAAGCCCAGCGCCACCAGTAAACTTAGTATAAATACATCTCGTATCGTTGTTGTTTTTTTAAGAAGTAGTATAAGAACACCCAGAATAAGAGGCACAGTCATAGCGTGTGCCAGATTGGTAAGTGCAGTCACAGATTGCATGGTGGTAGGAAATTGAAACGCAAAAAACAATGATCCACGATTCATGTAAGACAAAATGTACGAAAATGGAGTGGCAAGAAAGATGAAAAATATAAAAGATGATACATAATAAACCGATTTTCCATAACGTTTCGCAAATATAATTCCAAGGATTGAAGTTGAGATCAGATATACGAATGGAATAATTACAATATATCCAATAGTTGCAGATACTCCTACCAGCGTGAGTGCGTAGATAATAAGATCAAGTAAATAATTGTATCCCGCAAGTGTTTCTCCTGCAAATATGGGAACTTGAGGAGGAAAGGTGTCAAAAGCAATATTAATAAGTGCCAAGTGCCAAAAGGTATCATGCCCAAAATGAGCTTGAATTGGGAATACAAAGCTGAGATTAATAAGCCATGCAATAACTAATATAACAATTACAATAGGATGTTTAAGAAGATAATCCTTCACTTCACGTATCATTTTTGCTCAATGATGAAGAAGGCCTTTCTGAATGAAAAGTCTTCGTATGCAATTGTTTTATAACCACTACTGTCAAATTCTTTATATCGATCTACGCCCAGACAAGATTCTGCAACTATCATATTGAGCTTTATTACGAGATCATCAGGAGATGAGGGGCATTTTACTATCGTGTGACCATCAAAAGAAAACTCTTGATTTTGATTATTTAATTGTTGAAATTCTCTCATATTCGGCTTATCTTTAAGAAAATAGTACGTCGTAACTATATTACGGGGGTTATCATCATAGATATAATAGTTCTTATCTGAATGAAGTAAATACTCTCCAATATCTTTTTCACTTTCAAAAAACATTTCAAACATGGTAATTGGCCTTCTGTATACATAGTTATATGAAAAATAGGCAAGTTCAATTCCAAGAAATATAATAAATACTCCGACGACGCTTGTTCTCACTATCTTGGGTGTGCGGCTTAAATAAGGCATCACAAATACAAAGCCGCATGCAATGATATATGCATACCCAATCGTTGCCAATACTGACCGGTAGGTGAAACTAATATAATCTATATTGATAAGTGATGGAACTAGTGCAACAGGGATAAATCCCAAAATATAAAGATATTTTTTCTTTAAATTCTTACCGAAAAAAAGAAATCCTATATAATAGAACGGCATCAAGATGAGAAAGAACTGGCCAGCAAATGTGGATGTGTATATGGCAGCTTTATCGCCTTGAAAAAAGAGATATTGAAAATCCTGCGCTTGTACAAAGACATCTATCATATAGTGAATCGTTTCAGTTATTTTATTATGCAGTACTACTTTGAGCACTTCTGGAGCTACAGATGTATTGCGAAGGTATATAACCTTGGGAGTTATTTCATTGTAACCCATAAAAACTAGGTCATCTGATCGTGAAACCATCATTCTGCCATCTATTAAAATAGACGATCCAAAAAGTACAAAAAAGAACACCGTAGAAATCACACTCATTTTAATAAATGATTTAAACGACGATCCATTCATCCACGGGTACAGCTCAAGATAAAGGAGAAGGGGCAATATGAGTGGTCGAAATCCATTATAGGAAAAAAACGCTAACGTAAATAATGCATATGTCCATATACGCTTCTTTTTGAGAAAAAGTATGATTCCTGCAAGAAGTATTGGCATGCCAATATTTACTTCCAATGCTAGTCGGCTGAGATGGTATATTCCCGGACTAAAGGCAAATATAATACTAGTAGTTATTGCAAGCTTGGTGTGCTTGGTGATGATTTTAATAAATTCATACACAAGAAAAATATAAATAGTAGACGATATAACATACGGAAGTCGAGCAGTAAATACGCTTTTAATGGGTATTACAATCCACCACAGAGCGCTGTAATAAAATGCCAACATGGGTGTTGGCATATCAAGACCAAGAAACTCTACAGGAAGAAGATTGCCATATAAATCTCTCCCCGTGTGAGCTAATGAAAAACCGGTAAAGGTGGTATCGCGCTCACCTCTGAGTAAAAATGCATGATCGAGTAATATGAGACGAATAAGGAAATATATGACAGAGATGATGATGAGGAATCGATGTTTTTTAAGATATGATATGAGTAATACAAGCATTATACTTATAATAACATGCTTATAAAAAATATCAGCTATATAAAATGGCTACTGATGGTGCTTATACTTATCTACACACTATTTATTGGATACCTATCATACAACAACTCCCAGTCAGATAGGTTTGGTGATGAAGTAGCGCATATGGTGGGTGGATCATATGTACTAGATGGAAGAGTGCTATATGACGATCTCCAGTTTAATCACCAACCACTTAACTACTACATGGGTGCTCTTGTAGAGCAAATATCACAGCCAGATAATCTTTTTTTATATATCTCCAAACAACGACTTGCAGTATTTGGGTATAGTGCAGCCTGGGACGTGTTATATATCGTCGCATTTGGCCCCATCTCGTTACTATTTATATTATTTTTTGAAATCCTGAAATTCCCTTATTCGGGACACAAGCTTCTTGGCGAGACACTCGCCACATATCCACTCGTGTTTATTATAACAACATGCATTCAATCATTATTCTTTCAAAAATCAATCTCAAAGTGGAAATTGATTATGACCTCGATTGCATCTTTTATTGCGGGCTTTTCACTTCTTCCCTTGTGGGTGGTTATTGCACCAATAAATCTCATCATTTTCTTGAAGCAAAAAAACAAGAAGCAATCACTACTCTACTTGACTATTCCCTTTATTATTCTTGCTGGAATATTATTTCTCTTTATCTCTCCAGTAAGCCTGCTTCGTGAAACGGTTACATATAACGTTCAGTATTTTCTTCCAGCAGTAGAACAGTTTCGACCTTCAATATGGCAAGTCCTTTTGTTTCCATTCTTTGCATTTATTCCTCCGTTTGGCGACATGAAGGTGATAATGATGTTGTTCCTTGTTCAATTTTTCGTAAGTGGATACGTGATGTATCACAAGAAAAAGATATTTCACTGGTTTGTACTGTTTGGAATACTCATTTTTACTAATTTTTTCCGCGTAAATGACAGTGCATTTGCAAGCTTTCACCTACTTCCATGGGTCGGCATTCTTGTGATGAGTGAGTCGATATTTATATGGAATGGATTGCGTGACAAAAGCAACGTAATTCGATATATTACGTTGGGGAAAATAATCATTTTTGGATTCACATTTATATATATGATTATTGCTCTTAACCATTTTATTATGCCAAAAGATAGGGTGAATGAATTTTATGTACAGTACTCTGAATCAGAAAAATATGGCCGCGCAATACATATATTGAAAGACTCAGATGATAGACTTATGGTAGTTCCCAATGATCCACTCATTTATTGGGTTGGGGGCATAGATACTGCAACACGACTGCTCGAATATTATCCATGGATCTACCCAATTCCCGAATATAATACTGAAATAAGAAATGTAATAATGAATAATCCTCCTGAATTTTTTGTAGAAACGGGGCTTGATCTTACAGAAGAATTGGACGTGCTTATGAGGCGGGCACTGGATACCCAGTATACACAGATAAATCATTTAGGTAAGCCATCTCGCCTCTATATATTAGATACTAAACTTCAAAATATTAATGATATACAATGGGAAGAGTTACAATATACCTTGTTTGAACAACCATGAAATCTATAGCGCTCATTACCGTAATATATAACAACTACCAAGTTCTTGAGGACTTGTTTGCAAGTCTTAAAAAGCAGACTAAGACTGCGTATCATTTATATATTGCTGATGCTTCTTTTGAAAGACAGACTATAGATGCTGTAAGCATTCCTCATACTGTTATACCTATAGAAAATAAAGGATACGCATATGGTGTGAATGTTGCGTTACAACAAGCATTAAAAGATGGACGTACGCAATTTTGTGTTATCAACGATGATATCTATTTTGAAAAAGATTTTATTGAATCGATTCATGTGGCACTTGAAAAACACCCTCAATCTCTTATTGGAGGAAAAATATATTATGCCCCTGGTTATGAATATCATACTTCTCGATACAACAGAAAAAATAAAAGCAACGTGCTTTGGTATGCAGGTGGAACAGTAGATTGGAATCATGCCACCACCCACCACAGAGGAGTAGATGACGTAGACGCCGATCAATATAATAAATCAGAGAAAACAGGTTTTATCACCGGCTGCCTGATGTGTTTTGATAAAGAAGTGGTTGACGCTATTGGTCTCTGGGACGAATCATATTTTCTTTACTATGAAGATGCTGATTATTGTGAAAGGGCAAAAGAGAAAAACATTCCACTCATGTATATTCCAAAGATCACTATCTGGCATAAAAATGCACAGTCAACTGATGGGTCGGGGTCTAAATTGCATGAGCGATACCAAAGGGATGCCCGATTTAGATTTGGCATGAAATATGCTCCACTTCGAACAAAACTTCACTTACTTAAGAATCGTTTCTTATAAAGAAAATATCCTCCATTTAATATAAACCCTGTAATGATGATGGCTTGTTTTATCCATATGTCATCCCAGCTTCCATAAAAAAGATAAGGGAAATATGAGAGTAGTAATGAGAGGAAAAAAATATCAAACATGCGGATATACTGAGCGTAATATGGCAGGAATGCAAAGAAGGTAAGAAAGTACCATGGCTGAATCTCACGAAATAATACCAGATATCCTACAAAAACTGCTTGAATTGCGATGACAAGATAATTCATTTTTTTGTTTTCCTTTGAAAGAAATATTAAGGGAAGAGTGAGGTATTTTATGCCCGCAGATAAAACAAAGGCCAATCTCCCCATGAGGTTTTTATTCTTTGAAAGATAATAGATTCCTACGATACCAAAAGATACTGCAATAAGATCATTATGGGCGTTTACTAATCCCTCGATCAAAATGAGTGGGTGGGTCGCAAATAAAAGCGCCCACACATTGTTCATTTTCCGTAAAAAATAAATCCCCAATAAATAAAATCCCACAAAGAGTCCTTTAAATAAGATTAAATTAAGAATAAATTTACCCATCGATAAAAATGATGGGACTAAAGTGAGGGGTAAGAATGTTGGACCATAAGGGTACGGCCGGTGTATCCAATGCATGAACCTGAGCCAATTGTCTTGAGGAAAATCAATAGGCGCGTAGAAGTAGGGATTCTGACCGTAATGGGTGAGAATACGTGCATCAAACATGTAGCTAAATAAATCTCGTGATAGAAAAGGATACGATATGAGTAACAATGAACTAATGATCAAACCAATATTGAATGCATTTAGTTTTGGATGTTTTTTTAAGAGATAATAATGGAATATAAATAAAAGAAGAATGATAAGAATATATAAAGAAGTAGACAATTCGCGCTCGTGAAATCCAATTTGCACCAGTGGTTCTCGAATCGTTACCCACCACTGAGCACTTACTAGAGTAAGACTTGGATCAACAAGAACATATGAATATACTGTAAGAGCAAGGATTACAATGGCATATATCGGTATGATTATCATGGTCGAGATACTATAGAAAACGATTTATTTTGTTCTAGGATTTTATATTCAAGCCCTTCTGCATCTAAATTCCCCACTGCCCAACTGCGTGTAATGGCTACAAAATCTTGTTCGTTTGATGAAAAAAGGTTAATCAATGTTTTTCGCTCTTCCGGCTCATATGCCATTTGTTTCATTTCACGATCGGAATAATATACCGCTAAGGGAAGATAGTCGTCGTCTAAGAAAATCGTCTTATCATATTTAGATACTCTCATTGAAATATCTACATCATCTGGCGTGTATTTACTTTGAGGAATTACTTCATGGTAAAAAATCTTTATCTGTATACTTGCTATGAGCACGATACCAATAAGATAAAGAGTCTGTATGACTTTTTCGTTCATTGTTTTTTTGATAATACTCATCCCTATTTCTCCTAGGCTCCAAATGCCATATGAAGTGATAAGTGCAAGTGGGATATACACAGGAATCAGGTGCCAGATATGAGTTTCATCGGTAGTAAGGAATGGATAGAGAATGATTGCATTCCAGATAAGCACAATGAATGTTT
>CALRFM010000034.1 GCA_943356515.1 Patescibacteria group bacterium | reverse complement strand
ATTCATTACTCATTCCTCTCAAAGTATTCTTTTAGTATAGATTTTGCTATTGGAGCAGCAATATCTGATCCTTGGCCACCTTCTTCTACCAATACCGTGAGTACTATCTCCGGGTCGTCGTATGGAGCAAAGATGGTAAACCATGCATGTGGTTTACCCGATTCTGCATGTGATTCTGCAGTTCCTGTCTTGCAGCCTACTGTCATACGGCGCTGCAACGTGGCTGCTGTGGTGGAATCTTTTACTGGTTCCGTTATGGCAAAGTCAAAAAAGGGCCATCCCGTTCCCCCTGTCTCACATGCTTGCTTCATGCCTTCTCGTATAACGTTATAGGTTGATTTACTCATCTCTATATCTCTGCATTCTGGCTTTACTGTATCTCCTACTTTGAGTATTTGAGGTTTACACAATGCTCTATCGTTTGCAAATACTGCCGTTGCTTGAGCTACTTGTAGGGGAGTTGTAGACACATAACCCTGTCCTATGGCGCTATTATAGGTATCACCCAAATACCACTGTTCACCAAGGGTGTCTTCCTTCCAAAAAGGGAATGGCACAATGCCTACCGATTCAGGGAGCGCTATGCCCGTTTGGTTTTGGAATCCAAACATCTCTGCCCAGCGCTTCATTTTTTCTGGTCCAAGTTTAGCGCCGAGTGTATAGAAGTAAATATCATTAGAACGTTTGAGCGCTTTTACCATATTCACCTCGCCCTCAGTTCGACCGTATTCTAAAAAGTACCAGTTATGAAATTTCAGTGGTCCGGCCTCAAGCACTCCTTCGTCTTTTACGGTTTCTTCAGCCGTAATGACTCCTTCCTCGAGTCCTGCGGCTGCAACAAATAGTTTATAGGTAGAGCCGGGTGGGTAGGTTCCTTCCGTTGCTCTATTGAAAAGCGCCTTATCTTCACCTAACATCAGATCTTCTGTTTGCTCTGTTGCGCCGTCTTCAAAAAGCTGTGGGTCGTATCCGGGCGTAGATACCATCACAAGCACCTCTCCGGTGTTTGGCTTAAGCCCAACGATTGCACCCTTACTATCTTCCATCAGCTCATATGCCTTTTGCTGCAAGTGTGTATCGATAGATAGTTGTATATCTTCCCCTTGTTGTGGTGCAAGGACGCTCAGAGTTTTGATCACTTTTCCAAATGCATCTACTTCGACCAGCTTCTTTCCGTGTTTGCCACGGAGTTTACAATCAAATACCTGTTCTACTCCCTTTTTACCAATAGCATCACCAGACACTAGTTTATTGATGCATGAGTCTTTTTGAAGATCGTCTGGATCTGCTATTTGTCTGTACCCCACTACATGACTTATAAATGAGGCTGCATCGTGATACATCCGTTTTGATGGAATTCTGTCTGCGCCGCTTGCTAGATCTGGATCGGTATTTGACGCAAGCACAATTCCCTTCCTGTCGAGTATGGTTCCCCGCGGCGCTTCGATAATAATTTCTTTTACCCTGTTTTCTTCTGCTAAACTGGCATAGTATTCTCCTTTGACCACCGTGAGTTGAAACATACGGCTAATCGCAACAAGAAAGAAAATACCCACGCCAATAGCGTAAAAAATGAGCATGCCACGAGCACTATCGCCGGAAGAGCTTTCAAACGATATGTTTGAAGCCTCACCCTTATGTATAAACGGGAATTTCACCATACAAATTAAAACAATACGAATTATTCAATGAGCCGTTTTTCTTGATCAGAAGCTATTACTTGGAACCCTACATGAGACTGTCCAGCAAAAAAGAGTCCTTCTCCCACGCCTGCAGAGAGAAGAAAATGCTTTTCTCCACCAGTGAGGTAAAATGTTTTGGTAATTTTATCTACTGCGGCAGTTGATTGCTTGAGAATGATCTGTAAACTTGAGTTGGTTATGATGGCTCGGCCTTCTTCGGTACTTAAAAAATCTTCAACATCTTGAGTTATGGTTGTCATGCCGAGTTTGTATTTACGTGCGCGTTTGGCAAAATTGTGCAAATAGGCCCCCGAGTCTTTATTCTGGATTAAATACCACGCCTCATCTACCACGAGCGTACGCTGCTTGTGCTCCCCACGGCGGACATGGTGCCATATATAATCGAGCACAATGTACATAGCCACTGGTCGAAGATTTTCTTCCAGATCTCGTATGCCAAATACCGTGAAGGGATTTTTAATATCAAAGTTAGAATGACTGTTGAATATGCCGGCAGCAGAACCTTTTACAAACTTCTCGAGCCGTGCGGCAAGTTCACGCGCTTCTATCGATTCCATACCAATGAAAATTTTATATACATCTTCAAGAAGAGGCGCTTCATTACTAAAAGTTGATGCGTCTTGAGTTATTCCTTTTTCGCGGTACGTAAGTACCAGAGCACGATCTAAGAGCGCGTCTTGTGATGGGGTTAAATCACCCATAATAACCCTCATGAGCGAATGGAGGTCTAGTATTTTATTCGAAAGTTCGTCAGGCTCAGGATTCTCTACATTGAGGTCAAACGGATTCAGTTTAACTTCAGAGCTTGCCGATAAGTCGAGAAACTCTCCACCTAAGTTTTGACACAGAGTTCGATACTCATTTTCTGGGTCAATAATAATAACATCTATTCCCATGGTAAGGTTGCGCAACGACTCAAGCTTAACCATAAAACTTTTTCCTCCTCCAGATTTTCCCAAAATAACCGAATTTGCATTTTCCAAAGTAAATCGATCAAATATAATCAAACTT
Organism: Patescibacteria group bacterium; assembly: GCA_943356515.1. Taxonomy (GTDB): domain Bacteria; phylum Patescibacteriota; class Microgenomatia; order UBA1406; family GWC2-37-13; genus UBA1450. The sequence goes on along the minus strand of CALRFM010000034.1, from coordinate 6,937 downwards.
CCGTCGTGCTGATTGATGCCATATAGTATACCTTCGTTTTTAGTAAGTGCCGCTGTAGAGAATGGGAACGTCATAGCAAGTGATGTAGTGTCCATATTGCGCCACACTTGCAACTTGTCTGAGAAAATGGGAAGCGTAGATTTAAAGCCTTCCTCTTGCTCCAATGTTGCTTGTTTAGATACAATCAGGAGCGATGAAAGAGTTGAATCTATTTCTTTGGTTACAGCATCAAGCTCTTTTTCAGAATCTGCTGGAATGGTAATATAGAGCCCAAATTGGAAGAATCGTTCGGCGCCCCTAGCAAGCTCTGCCTGAAGCGACAATGCGTCATCGAGTGATACTTGCACCGTGGGGTCGACCACTTTACCCGCTTTCATATCAGTGTCTATGGTTGCCTGCATTTCTGCTATTTTGTGCTTGAGTTCTTTTAAAATTGCGCGTGATTCTGAAGGGTAAATATACATAGAAATATTCAAAGGATGGTCGTAGGTAATAAGGGATTGAAGCCAGTTAGCAGACACATAACGTGGGTAACCAACCACAAAAAGGGTGCGATAATATTTGGCGTCGACTTTAATATGGTTGAAGTCAACCTCCACATATGACGGGGCGATAATATCTTTTATCTCTGTATCCCCTTTTGCAAGGACATCTGCAACACGCTGCGCACTGATAGGTATCGTGGCATTTTTGTTTGCTTTGATGGTTTGATCTTTCTTATTTTTGGAAAAAAACATATGATTTAATAAACTAACTTTGTCATCCTGAACTCGTTTCAGGATCTTTCAAAGTTTTAAAGATGCTGAAATAAATTCAGCATGACATTCTATTATCCACTTGTTAATACTACATCGGTATAACTATCTATTGGCGCCAGCTGCTTCCCTGTGTTTGACGGGTTATATACATTGTAAAAAAGTTCGGTTAATTCTTGTTTTTGAAGTACGGTTGGCTTGAGCCCAACTTTGGCGAGTAATCTAATTAAATGATCGCGTTTAGGGTAGAGTGATGTTTTTGCACGATTCACTATGTATTCTCTGCCAAAGCCTTTCGTATTGGCTCCTTTTATGCCCATTTCTAATGGATTAAAAGGTATGGCAAAAAAGAATCGCTTTTCCATAACCGTGTTCTTTTTTACTACTGTTTTAATAAATTCTTTGTAGTCGGCAAGTCGCGCACTAATAAGCTCGTTTTTCTGCTTTTCAATTTTGGAATCCAAGTATTCCAGATACGATGATATATTCATCATCTTAGAATTGATGACAATTTCTACCGGGAACGAAAGTGAGTTAAGTAAGCTTCCATAGGTATAAACCATAGACATCTGATCTTCTGCAGAAAGCAGTGCGAAATTAACCGCGCCTACTTCTATTACTGTTACGGCAGAATTACCACGCATAATCATGATGTCATCGTAGATATCTTCTATTTCTATAAAACGCTGTGTGGATGATACGTTGGGTGAGGTAGGTTTTATTTTGGTCATAGAATTTCCTTGGAATAAATCATAAGTGGCTGCACATTATCTGGATCGATGTGTAAATTCATTGTATCAAAAAAGTAATTGTCATTTGAATCGCTCACTTTAAACACATAGTCTCCCAAAGGGAGCTTGCTGTATGTTGCAAATATGCCATGAGGGTTGGTTTTTAATAGGCGCAATTGCTCTCCTTTGATGTCTTGTATAGAAACTAATATCCCAGGAAGGGCGATATTTTTGCGATTTTTGATTATCCCCGTAATGAATGGTTGTTTTACTGCATTAGGGTCTGAAGCTTCTGGGCCTAAATCGTCAGCACTTGCCTTTTGAATGGTTCGGGGGTTGGTGTTTTTGGTTTGCTTAAGGAGGTCATCTACATGAATCTTCTGTTTAGATTTTGCTGTGTCGGTACTGGTGCGTTCTCTGGTGCGATCATCTGCCTTCTTTTTATTCATATATGCATTGAGCATTTCTTTGGTTTCTACATGAGCTATCGCCACATGAGGATCTTCGGTAAAGTACAGATTCTCTACCACTTTAATTGAGTGATTCTTTTTTTTGAATTTATACTGCGTAGGCGACCTGAGTCGTTTAAAAAAATTGCCAACCCACTTCTCCATTGGTCTATCTTGTATAGGAATAAAAGCAAATGCGGCGCCAACACCTGCAACTATGAGACCTAAAATAACATTGAGAATAGGTACGGGGACAACAATGAAGACTATATAACCAATAGGAACAAATACCACCAAATAAAGAAATTGACGAAGCGTCATAAAGCCAATAAGCTTGAATTCAAATGTGGTAATCTGGCGAGGTACTGGGTGCTGTTCCATACAATCAGTATAGCGTAATCGGAGGTTATTTTCCCAGTGCTTCTTTTACCAAGGCGTCAGCTTCTGCGTTCTTGTCGCGGAGTACATGAGTGTATGTTACAACCATACCTATCTCCATCTCTAGCATTTTGACGTGAGAATGAAGTGGTCTTATATCAGCGTTTTTCACCTTATAGAGTCCTTTCATTTGATTTACCATAAGAAGCGAGTCGGAGATGACAACAATAGACTTAAACATCCCTCCCTCCGCCTTTGGCGGAGTACTCCCTTCAAAAGGGAGATCTTTAGTAGGTCCCCCTTCAGGAAGGGGGTGTCCGAAGGACGGGGGATGTTTAAGATTATCTCTTACATATTCGAGCGCTTTTATGAGACCCGTATATTCAGCCACGTTATTTGACGCAATGCCAATTCGTTCATTTTGTTTATGGAGAAGTTTTTTGCCACCATAAATAAGGAATCCGTATGCTGCTTGACCAGGGTTATTAAGCGACCCTCCGTCTGTGTAGATGGTGAGATTCATTTTATTGATTTGGTTATGATGACATTTTAGACAATCTCTCTGTATGCAGCTCCTTATCGACTTGCTGTGCTAAAAATATCTTCATGAGTGATTGATAAGGAACATCGCGCGAATTTGCTATCTCTTTTATACGTCTCAACATATAGCTTGGAAGGCGTAATGAAATAGATTCAGTTGAAGGCTTCAATTGAGATAAATTCATATCAATAGGGTTCTTCGTGTCAAAATATTCTGTCGTATCTGTCTTGTCCCAGAAATCTCTTTCTTCATCTTCATTTTTAAATTCTGGAATTAGTTTTATTTTTTTATTTTTCATATATTCTCCTTTCTGAAACAGCTCACGGTCTTTGACAAAATTGTATCATATAGTGTCATGTCATCCTGAACTTGTTTCAGGATCTTATTATTGAGATGCTGAAATAAATTCAGCATGACAAATGTTGTGTCAAGAAGAGCGAACTGTTACTTTCCCTCATATTGTGAGCGACCCTCCGTCTGTGTAGATGGTGAGATTCATGAAGGTAAGTATATCAAAGCTCTCCTAGCTTTTCTTTTCGTTCCGCTTCTTGTTTGACCAGGTTAAGGAATCGTTCGGTAGAAGAGATTCTTCGATGTCCTACAATACTTGATATATATTCAAGTGTTGCTCCGTTTCGCAACTGATGTGCAATAAAGGTATTTCGAAGGTCATTGACTGTCGCATTTTCTATGCCAACCTCTTGAAAACATCTATCTATGATCTGACGGATGTTTCGTATAAGAAGAGCGTTTCCCGTACGTGTAATAAATACATTATCTATGCCTCCGTTAGCTCCTCGTGTTTTTAGATACGGCTCCACTGCTTCTCTTGCTGCTTTATTTAACGGGATATTTCGTTCAATATTTTTACCATAAGTACGTATTGTTATATTTTCTTCTCCAATATCATTAAGATGTAAAGTGGCGAGCTCTCCTATCTTTATTCCTGTTTGAAGGAGTACTTCAACAAGTGCGTAGGTGCGCACATCTTCTTTTGCCACATCTCGAAGTGCTCTGTATTCCATCTTGCTTAATATGCGAGGCGGTGTTTGAGCATATTTTGGATGAGATATATCAAATGCTGGGTTAGCGCTTATGACCCCTTCATGTTTAAGAAAACGGAAAAAAGTACGGATAGAATTAAGCTTTCGAGAAGCAGATTTTTTGGTGTACTTTTTTTCTAGTAAATTGGTGATAAATCCTTCAATATTCTCTTTTTTGACATCTCGAATATCATTTTTTTCGACAGAAGCCAGAAAGCCAATGAATTGCTCAATGTCTTTTTTGTACGCCACAATAGTAAATTTTGATTTTCCCTGGTCTGTTAGAAAGGTGATAAACCGCTCTAAGAGCCTTGGGAGTAGGTATTCATCCATATAGCCCTATAATATAACATAAAGATGCCTATTTCGCAACCCACCTTTTCCCTCTTTTTTACCCTTGCGCTACCACATATACCTGAGGTACAATGGGCTGTTAATGAATTTATATGATTATTATGACAGTAGTAGATGTAACAAATGACACGTTCCAACGAGAAGTTTTAGATCATAAAGGTGTTGTCTTAGTTGACTTTTTTGCGCAGTGGTGTGGCCCATGCAAGATAACAAGCCCCATTATCGATGAACTGGCAGAATCTATGAAAGATGTTAAATTTGCCAAAGTAGATGTAGACAACAATCAAGATTTAGCGGGAAAATACTCAATTTTTTCTATTCCTACGTTCCTCATTTTAAAAGATGGCCAAGTAAAAAACCAGTTTGTTGGAGCCCATAACAAAGAAAGCTTTGAAGAGGAGCTTAAAAAAGTGACAAATGCGTAATGCGCATTTGTCATCCTGAGTGGAGCGAAGGATCCATGTGATTATTCCTTAACGCTGCATGACTCGCACGACATGTCCATGCACGGTCTTAAGGCCTAAGTGAGCTTGCTTGAGCATAAAAAAAGCTATCTCTGCGAGCCATCTCCACGATGTATTAATGGGTTTATGAAGTCCTTCAAGCACTTCTTCATCGGGAATCGGTAATTCTATTTTGTGTTTCTCATCAAGCGAATCGGCATGAATTGTTTGAAGTCCCGCCTTTTTGAGCTCAGGATGGATTTCTGGATCAGTATTTTGTGTTTTTAAATATTCACCCACTTCTGCGTCTTCAATATCTGGATCTTTTTCTACCATAACATCTACTTCCACTTGCTGGTCTGGAGACGTGGTAGTTTCTGCTGGTTTTGGAGATATTGGGATAGGTTCACCTTCAGGAGAACTCGTCGCATGGAAAGATTGTGGCTTTTTCTGATCTTTAAGTAAATAATCAATGCTGGTGTAATTTTTATGATTCATAGGTTAAGTGTACAATAGCAATTGTAACTAAGTACACTCTTGTTGGCCAGTTTTTTCAGCCCATGCCTTGCTGGTTAATCCACACTCCGAGCATTCGTTAGTGCCACTGATGGCATGATTGCATTTTCTTCCATTTTTTTCTCCTGGACAGTGGAAATGAATTTTATTAATAGGGCATCCTTGAAAACCACACCCTTGGTTTGCTTCAAGCCCAAAAGACTGCATGCTACTAACAAAGTCGAACCCGCTTCGCATATTAGCTATTACACTCGACTCGCTCGATGCAATTTGTGTCACGGGACAATTAGACCCACCAGATATAACGAGTGGCTCATGTTTGGCTAAAACATACGCTGCGGCCAGAAGTTCGCGCTCATCAGCCCATTGATTACCAGTGAGCTTCATCATACTAATGTCTTTCTCATGTGAGATGATTGAGTGATCTTCAATAAGAAGGCGTCGTACTACTCGCGCTGTATTAAACATGGCGCCAATAAGCAATTGTGCTTTTTCCTCAAGTTGAATTGTTTTTTTCGAATTTTCAAAGTGGTCGTGCTCTCTCAACTCTCGTACTACTTTGGTATATTCACGCAGCCAAGGCTCAATTTGTGGTAAAACTTCCTTTCTAAATTGCTCTGAATATGCAATATCACCTGTAGATATGCCGACTCTATCGTAAATAAATTGCAGATCTTCATGATTTTGTGTGTAGCTAAAAATGGGATTTCTTAAAAAATCTTCGTATGAATGGAGATTGTCAGGGTGAATATTACTTATTCCTGCAGCGGTTTGAACAGATCTGTATATTTCTCTGCTGGTTTCTATAGAGTTTAATTCTTCATTATAACGAGGTAAAAACTCTCGTATAGGAATTCCACCTAATTCTTGGTTGAATGAATCTGCCACAAAGGTAAATGCAAATCCATAATCTGCCATCTTGGGAGGAGATATCCATACCGCTCGGTTTGCCCCATTATTTATCCCTTCGAGAATAGCGTCCATTCCTTGGGCTTCTGCCGCCTCTCGTGAGTTAGGCCCAGCAAGTTGGGCTGAATACCGGTACATATTGGTAACATTGGCCCCACACATTTCAAGTGAGCCATCTGGTCGCAATATTCCTGCTAACTGCTTGAGAGGTATTTCGCCAGCAAATTCTTCAAGATATGCCATCACATTCTCTTTGATGTAATACTCTTGTTCTATAGGGGTGAGGTGAGTTAACTCTTGCAGACGAGTTGCATCGTTTCGTGGATTGTATGACTCAAAAATTGATTGTTGTAAATCCCCTGAATGAAGTTTTATTCGATCTTGAGGTGGGGCTGTTTGTGCTTCTATAAACATAGAGATTCCCTGCTCGGGGGCGATCCTGAATCGAGTTCAGGACAAGGGTTTGGTCGGTCTTCGGACTTATATATTAGTCTTTAGCTCTTAGCATTTGGCTATTAGATATTTTCTAATAGCTGACGACTGATGACTAATGACTAATATTTCACCGCTGCGGCACAGTTGCTGATTCTCACAGCATTTCCACAACTCAAACCATAACTTACGTAATGTGATCACATTATACTTTCTCATTAAGATAAATCAATCTCAGTGTCAGTCCAAAATAGAAATGTCATCCCATCAAAGTAGGTCAAACTACTTCTTTTGAGCGTAATGTTCTCCATGGATGATTAAGTGGAGGTTTCCAGTTGAGTTTATGAGTGGTTAAAACAACCGGTAGAAGTTTTGTTCTGGGAGGT
>CALRFM010000033.1 GCA_943356515.1 Patescibacteria group bacterium | reverse complement strand
TTATAGATGAGAAGTCCACTACCAATAATGTAAAGTGCAGGAAACAACCATAATAATACCTTTTCAAATGAAAATGATGCTGTAGCATAGCGAATAAAGAGTGGATGAAACATCTTTTCTTGACCTGTTGAAGACTCGGCATATCGCATATCATAAAACTGTGGGATAAGAAGAAGACTTCGAGTTGGAGAATAATAGCTTTCATTTCTATTGAGTAAATCTTCGTTTATCCGTACAAATGTTGAAGCCAATGCAACATCATCTGATTTTTGTATCGTATAGTTAACAAAGGGAAATAACCAATATGAATTAATAAGAATAAATAACAAGAGCACACCTATACCTCTTTTAAGTTTTCTCCAATGTGATAATACTATCAATACCAGTACCATCATGAGTGTTATAAAAATAGTTGGAACGATAAAAGTTACAGATGAAACTAATAGAAGGATCATATACAGCAACGTTTTTCTCACACCAACAGATTCGTTGATGAGTCGCAGAAATATATATATGATTATGGGGAACGTGCAAAACCGAGATACAAACATGAGTATGGGAAAAGAAAAGACACTTAATGTATTTATATTAAAGAGGTAGAAAATACTTGCAACAAATCCAATAAGGTCAACGTGCTGGGTAAGGCTTTCATTTTTATTTATCTTTGTAAATATATACCCAGCCAATTTATACATGGTTATCATGCCAATATTGAGTGCGAGCAAATAATAAACCTGCTCAAGAAGGTAGTTTGGCATAATATGCTGTCCAATAACATAATAAAGCATTCTCCAAATATCGGTCACTTCTGCATCAGAAGGTACACCGAGGCCACGATATTCCCTCCACGTAGAAAAAAACGTGCGTATAGTATTTGAGTTAACATTGAGGAAAGAGGAGTAGTTATCCCAGCCCAAGAGCGCATATCCTTGCTTTATATTCAAAGCAGAAATAATTAAGAGTATTAGAATTAACACAAAAAAGTAAGGTTTATCTAAAATATACCTTTTTGTATGTCTTAGCTTATTCCTGAAACCCATCTTTATCTTTATATCCATACTGTATTTTACCTTAATTATTGAAATAGTTTGATTATGTTTACCACAGAATTAAAAGATCATATCCTCATAAATAACTGGGCGAATGGATTCGTTCTTGATAATACGACTTCTGATGATGCGACGATCGTCATCATCTTCTGGCCCCAATACTTAGAATTCATCGGATTTGGATTGTTGATCCTAACTGTAATGGGGATTGTTTTGAAGAAAAAGAACTCAATCTAACTCCTTATACTGCTGAAGGGTGCATATGGTCTCGCATCTTCTCTATAATCCACATCCGAGAAAGTGTAGAGGGATTAACGCCTTTTTGACGTGCTAATTCAGACAAATTGTCTTTTACTGATTTTTGTACCCGTATGGTGATCGAGGCTTCTTTTTCTTTCTCTATCTTTGAGAGTGATGAAAGCGGGGATTTTGGATTATTGATAAGCTCAGATACATCATGGGTATCCCAAAAATAAGCTTCTTCTTCAAGTGTGTTAAATGGTTTTATGGGTTTGGGTCTGTTCATAGTAAATCCTCCGTTCTTTTTTGCTCATGTCTCTTGCTGAGACAACATATAAATCATTCTGTAGTTCCTGTGAGCAAACAACTGTTAATAATCTATCCCGTTTCGTTTTTCCAAGAATCAATACTCTATTTTTATACGACTCGACAAGTATCAAATGATCTTCATATGCTTCCTCTACTTCATCTTCTATCACTGAGTGCTTTTTAATATGATTTCTATTCCAATCATCCCAGATGAGCTTCTTTTCAGATGACTTATCGTAATGTAACACTTTGTAAGACATTTGTCAATATGATTAAACTTCTATTTAAGAAACTGAGATAGCTAATCGTATAATCATTACTCATATGATGTCAAGCTTATATTTGACTCAATTACATAATAAATATACAGAAATGAACTACCCCCGCAGCAAGCTCTCAAGGTATCTTATTGTCATTCAGAGCGTAGCCACGTCTGACGTGGCCTACAATAGGTCCAAACCATCGGATTCGGAATATTGATCCTAACCATAACGGAGATTGTTTTGAAGAAAAAGAGTCTATAAATGCTGTTGAGAATACTTCAGAGAAAACTTCACTAAAAACTCACTTATGTGAATGTCTTTTATTTTTCTCAAGTAGTAAGACAAGAAGGACAATAATCACTATGAATAAATAAACAAGTGCGACTTGAATATTGATTTGAGTAAAATTATTCATATGTATGCATCGTGCGAAATTTATAAGCTGTATATAAGCTCATCATACCACATAATGTGTTGGCAATAAAACCAGTGAGATCTACAAAAAATGTATGATCGGCAAGCATCGGAGCAATAACAACAGCTCCAAACCACCCTGCCGCTAAGTTAATAAAGAGATCGGCAATAATGGTACTCCATTGATTATCTAACATATATAAAAGTATAACTATATTCTCATAATCGTCAAGCTTGTATTTGACTCAATTACATAATAAATATACAGAATCTATCAATAGTGTAATTACTCAATATATCTTGACATGTACCCCTTGTCCTCATATACTTATTATTATGATCACCGATGCAGATATTAAAAAACTAAAACAAGTATTTCCCACAAGAGATGAACTGAAAGATTTTGCCAGAAAAGATGACCTAAAGGAGATGGAACAACGGATGACAAAAACGATCGTCAATGCGATTATGGAGGTATATGAAATACTTGGAAAACACGATCAGGAGTTCAAACCCCTAAAACGTGAACAGAGAGGTCAACGCGTCGCAATAGGAGATCACGAAATGCGTATTAAACATCTCGAGTATCCTACGCTTTGACCTGTCGGCAAACCTTGGATTAATGCTATAATCTAACCATGACCACATTTTCCCATCTGCAAGTACGAAATCCCAAAGATGACGAAACCTCTGCGGAGGCTGCAAGTCAGATATTTTCTTCCCTCTTGTCTGGTAAGTACAGCTTATTTACACGAATGATGAGAACTATTGACACGTATTCATTTGAGATATACCTCACGGGTCAAACAATTTACTATTATGTCACCGTTCCCAGCAATCGGGAATCTTTGGTGCAGAGCCTCATTCAGGCTTCCTATCCAAACAGCGTGGTTCAACGAACCAGTGACCCTATGGATGTAGTACTGAAACACCCAAACACCAGTGTGGCTGACCTTCGACTTCAACATTCGTACAAGCTTCCCATAAAAACCTACGAGCAATTTACTGATGTAGACCCTCTGGCTTCGCTTATCGGGCTCCTTTCCAAACAAGATCCAGCGTATCGAATAGGTATTCAAATACTGGTGACTCCGGCATCGTTTAAGTGGCAAGGGGAAACATTAGATTCACGAACAAAAGATTCTATAGATGTTCTGACTGGTGAACATAAACAAGCAGCAAGCAGCGATAACGCTTCGTACATAGCCAAAAAGGTGATGTTCCAAGGGGGGCGCACGGCCATACGCATACTTGCCGCCTCAAATGACAAGAGGCACAATCCTCGCACACTTTTAGAAAATATTGCAGGCGCCTATGGCACCTTTTCTTTAGGAGAAGGAAATGCTTTTGATTTAAAAATAAAGTATCTAACCAAACAAAGCCTCATAACTCGCATGAAAGACCGGCACTTTACCCTGCTTGAACATCGCAAACAGATAGTAAATACTCAAGAACTAGCTACCTTATGGCACCCACCGGGACTTCCTCTTGCTGGTATTAAAAATATTGCCTGGGGTAAAACACTTGCGGGTGAACCACCTGAAAACTTACCAACCACCGAGAATACGCCAGATGAAGAGAAAAACGACATTAACTTTTTTGGTAAAGCTGAATACAAAAACAAAGATTCTATTTTTGGCATCAAAACGGTTGACAGACGAAAACACATGTATATTATCGGTAAAACCGGTGCGGGTAAAAGTACCCTCATTGCCAATATGGCCATAGATGATATGCGGCGTGGGCGTGGCGTGGGGATAATAGATCCGCATGGTGATTTGTCTGAAGCAATCCTTGATTATATTCCCAAAAGAAGATTGAACGATGTGGTGTATTTGGAGCCATTTGATAGCGATCGCACATTCTCATTAAACGTACTTGATGTCAAAAATGATACGCACCGAGATTTGGTTGCATCGGGAATTGTGGGTATTTTCTATAAAATATACGGAGACTCATGGGGACCACGTTTGGAATATATCTTAAGAAATGTGGTTCTCACCCTTTTAGAAATACCAGATGCAACACTTGCTGAGGCACTGCCGCTTCTGTCTGACTCTAAATATCGCAAATCCATCATGCATCATGTCAAAGATATGGTTTTGAAAAATTTCTGGGAACGAGAATTCGACAAGATGACCGATCGGTTACGAGTGGAAGCCATATCGCCTATTCAGAATAAAGTTGGACAATTTGTGAGCAGTAAAATGATCCGTAATATTATTGGCCAACCGAAATCTACTATTGATCTGGAAGAGATCATGAATAGTGGCAAAATCCTCATTCTCAACTTATCACAAGGAAAGCTGGGGGAAGATAATGCAGCACTTCTGGGGGCTATGATCATAACCCAGATTCAGCTTGCTGCCATGAATAGGTCCTTTATGAAAGAGGCAGATCGTAAAGATTTCTTTCTGTATGTCGATGAGTTTCAGAATTTCGCCACTTCTTCCTTTATAAAAATCTTATCTGAAGCACGCAAGTACCGATTGGCACTTACCTTAGCAAATCAGTATATTGAGCAAATTGAAGAAGATGTGATGACTGCCATATTTGGGAATGTGGGTTCTATGATAAGCTTTGTAGTAGGTGCCCGAGATGCTGAATTTTTGACCAAAGAATTTTCTGAAGTATATTCTGCCAAAGATCTGGTACAACTTGGAAAGTACGAGACGGTTATGAAAATTTCGATTGATGAAATGACTACGTTCCCCTTCCCTGCAAAAACATTACCACCACCTGCTCTCAAGAATGATAATAGAGAAAAGATTATGCGAATGAGTAAAGAGAGGTATGGAAAGAAAACGGGATAAATAATTTATTCTCTCTTCTTCATCATCCCTTTGATTCTGCTTGCGATGAATGTAGCAATGGGAATCCCGATTGCACTTAAGATTTCAAGCTTATTTGATCTAAAATATTCTGCTACCTTCTGCTCTACTTTCTTGGGTGTTTCTCGCACAAGCTTGATGATCATAATTATTAAGCTCAGAAGTGCGGCGACTAAAATAATCCACATAACCATAAATAGTATGGCGATGATTTGCGTGATGGTTAGGAGATCCATGTTATTTCTTAATCGCTTTTGTCACTTTCTTTACATCTTTCTTGCCTTCAGAAGATACTGATTCCCAACGAGATTTCAAAAATTCTCCCAAACTAGTTATCTGATCTTTGGTTGTATCTTTCTCACTTTTCAGTCTGGTCAACACTTCTTTGACCACATCCATATATTTACCTTTATCTATATCGGGGTATTTTTCTTTCAGTTGGTCAAGTCGGGTATTCATCTCTTTTTGAGCAAGGTCATAGAGCTTTTTGCTGTTTGCAGAAACTGAACCAAAAATTTCTTTTACTATTTCTTCTTTGGTTTTTGTCTGAAGAGTAAGGTGCAATGCAGCCCATTTCTTTTTGGCCATTTCTCTATTTTCTTTTCCTGATTTGGGAGAAAGAAAAAAGGCAGCAACTCCCCCGAGGAGTGCACCAAATAATAATGTAGCTCCGAATTTAGATTGTTTGGACATATAGGTAAGTTTAAATTAAGTAATTAAAATCATTATATCACAAAAGGGTCGGACCCTTATTGCATGATTTGATAATTTCTGGTAAAAGCAGTACAATAGGGCTTATGGTGAACCCATTTACAAGACTTCGAGAAACATTTCGATATTTACCTGACAAGAAAAAGTACATCGAAGTCATAACGGCCTCACTCTCTATCCCCGTGCTCCTTTCTGTGGTATTGGTAAATTACCTCAATATTCAAGATCAAAGAAAAAAAGAAGTGCCTACACCTACGCCTATTATGAGTCAAAGTGCTGTCCCAACGATTATTACCGCAACCCCGGACTCTAAAACAAGTCCTAAACCCAACGAATGTATTCGTGAGATTGGACCTATTATTATTCTTGCTCCACAAGAGGGAGAAAACGTAAATATAAATCCATTCACCATAGATGTTGATTACAATCAGGGAGATTACTGTTCTGTGGTATGGCGCTACCGATTAGACGGTGGCAACTGGAGCCAATTTGGAGATGATGATATTGTTATTTATAATCTTTCCTCTGGACAAAAGAAGATTGAGCTGGAAGTAAAAAGTATTGTTACCAATGTGAGCGAAGTATACACACGTACGTTTACCTATCAAAACACGCAAGAAGTTCCTACAGCCACGAGCACTCCTTCACCTACTACCCTCCCACAATCATAACGGTAAAGTCATCAAAGAGATTCTTCTGCTGGTAATTGATCTATCTCGCCATTATACCCCTCCATAAACGCATCTCTGATTTCTTGACTTCCTGCCATTTTCATAATTCCGCCAAATGACAATACAATGAATATCCAGCCGATAATAGCCACAACCCACATCCACGTGATAGATGATTGTTTTGATGGGTCATAAGCGGCTCGTGCGTGTTTGTAAAGTGAATACCCATAGGCAATACTAAACCAGCTTACCCCTATGCTGAGTGCCATGATAAGGATGAAACCAAGAGGCCCAAGCACATCAGACTCTGTTATTTGTCCAATAATAAGCTGCACGAGAATATTTAAGCCCAAGAACAACAGCATGCGCCCGACTATTGCCCAGAAGTTTTGCGATACCATACTTGCACTCATGCGTATAGCTTCCATTCCTTTTTTGTTTTCCAACACTGCAACATACATACTAAATCCAAGAAGTATCATAATAATTGCACCAGGGATAACAAGTACAAAAATTCCACCCATCATTAAGACAAAATTAATGATTCCTACTATAAGTAGTGGAATGATATACGGCAATCCTTTTTTCAGATATGAAAATGCGGATTGATCGGTCTTTTCATCGGCAACAAGAAGAATCATGCCAGCTTGAGCCGCTAGGTTTATGGAAAGAGCGATTACCACAAACACCAACCCTACAATTCCAAAGGGGATATATACGCTTGGCTCAGAAAATGTCTCTGAAATTGCACCTGCATCACCTGAGCTTAGAAAAGCTCCCGCTCCTAGTGTAAGCATAACTAATATGGCAAATACCAAGTAAATACCTAGTGCAGCGCCTACAACAATAAGAAAAAATATAAGAAGCTTTAGCCACTTTGCTTGAAACAGTTTCCATGATTCATTAAATAAGTCGCCAATCGGTGGCAATCCTTTTTTAAGCTCTATGGTAGTATTATCTTCAGACATATGAGTGGTAGTATAATATTTGTAATAGGTTATTACAACAGCATTTAAAGCTCTTTCATATCTGCTTCAATCGACGCTACATCTGTATCAATATCTTCAATAATAATATCTTGCAGCTGCGCATCTTCATCATTTGTTGGAGTAACAGTTGGTGAAGGCTTTTCAACAGTTACTTTTTTTGCAATTGGGGTAGGAGTCACCTCGGCTTTCTGTGCATTATTCGTATATTGTCTGTAAAAGAATAATGCCACAAGACTGATCAATATTAAGGCGAGTACTCCAACAAGAACATAGAGCATTTTGTTAGAAGAGGTCTTGGTATAACCCATATCTACCGTGTCTATTATGGTTGGATCTGTAGGTGTTGGATCTGTAGGTTGACTTAAGTCCGGTGCAAGTGAGGGCTCGTTTGATTCGACCGCAGTCATAACGGGCGAAACTACCACAGCTTCAACTTCCTTTTCATCTTTGATATCCTTCTCAGTTGTCATATAGTATTTTTAGAATTAGTAATAGATATTATTCTTCCTCTGTCTTTTTGGATGATCCAAGCGCTTGTGCTGCTTCACGAGTTTCTTTGTGCGCATCTTTTACAAGTCCAATAAGCGCTTTCATATCTGCTTTAAACTCATCTACTACTGCTTTTACGACTGTCTTGAGCTCAGACTCACCTACAATATCTACGATATATTCATTACCTGCTTGCGCTTCCACTGCAGATTGTGCTGTTTCTATGGCTGCTCTGGCTTCTTCTATAGCTTTATCTACATCAGTAGAATTGTCGAGATCTGCTACTTTCCCCTCTATTCGGTCCAAAATCTCAGACATGGTATTCAAGTGCTCAGATAATCGATCGGTGCGGGTTTCGTTTAATTTAACAAGTCGCTCATCGGTATTTTCTACGATTTTTTGTTTGCGAGCACTTTTGAGCTCTGCAAGTTTTTCTTGGAACTCCTGTCGCTTGGCTGCATGCTCTTCTTTGGCTTCTTCTCGCTTAAGCTCCACTGCTTCTGTATGCTCTGCTCGTTTAGCTGCTCTATCTGCTGCTGTTTGACGAACAGGCGTACCTGATAGATCATCGGTGGTCTGCGCAAGAGTTATAGGGGCTCCTAATAAGGAAAGAAGAAATAAAAGGGTTAGTGTCGTTGCAATATATTGTTTCATATATTCACTGTAGTACAAAAATGGAGATGTGTCAATTGGTGTGGGGATGAAAATTACTATGGGTTGTTGTATACTTTACTATGCAAAAAGAATATAAACTTCCTGCCATTCAAAACCCAGACTATGCTCCGTTTCATCATGCAGATGGTTTTCTTGGCTACTTAATTGATCCAGCTGCCCCACTAGTGAAATTAGAACAAATGCCCAATAGAATTGATGCTGGATACTTCTCTGATTACTTCTCCGCATTATATAGTGATGTAAGAACAGTTCCTACACTTGATGAAAGGATGCTAAGTGATATTCCCAATTCTTCAGCAATAGACCCAAATAGTCTAGCTGGAAAGCATATTGAACGCCTACGAAATACACCCATGCTTGCTGAACGATCCAGCGTAGTATACCAAAATCTAAAAACTCATTTTGTCGATATGACCCAACCCAGGCACGGAACTGGCTTTCACACTACAATGATGGTGAGGTCAGTGATTGATGATCGTAATTTACCTATATTGACCATGCATACCCACCCAACTGATTCGTTCTTTTCTGCAGAAGATTTTGATCACTTTGGATATAGTATTATTAGATCAGTTGGATTACCAAATAGAAAACTTTTTAAAGCTACTGCTGTGCTATGCCCCAATGTTCAAATTTTAGCTATGATTACCCGTGATACTCCTGAATTCGTAGATTATAGCGATTTCAAGAATAGAGGACGAGGAAAATCATTCACTCAAGAAAATGAAGCAGAGTTAGAAAAAACATTACGCCAAATTCGATATACGTCACAAAATGGCGATGATATAGGTACTGCTGCATTAAAACATAATTTAACTGAGTACATACAGAGGGAATCGCAAGCAAATGCAATGCTTCATGCTCGAGCTATGAATATGGCTCTGTACTATTCATTAGACCTGTTGCGAATTAGGTCATTCTAGTGCAAACTAGAGTGATATGAATATAAATACTGCCCTACGAAATGATCGATTATCTGCCTCTCTAACAGGATTAACGGTTAAAGAGTTCAATCAGCTCCTAATCTTGTTCACCCCAGTCCT
>CALRFM010000032.1 GCA_943356515.1 Patescibacteria group bacterium | reverse complement strand
TTTATAAATAACTTGTGGTTTAGATACCTCCAGTTCAAATCCTTCACGGCGCATCGATTCAATAAGCATAGCCAAATGGAGCTCGCCGCGTCCACTTACCATAAATCCGATTGAATCACTGGCGTCATCTACGCGCAATCCTAGATCTGTCTCAAGTTCTTTATACAGTCGAGCACTAATCTGTCGGGAAGTTACAAATTCTCCCTCACGTCCAGCAAACGGGCTCGTATTTGGTCCGATCTTAATTTTTATCGTTGGCTCTTCTACATGAATAGTTGGTAGAGCCTCCGGTGTAGAAGGATCAGTTACTGTCTGTCCGATAGTAAGATCTGGGATGCCGGCTAGTGAAGCAATGTCTCCAGATACAATTTCTTCCACTTCTGATTTTGAAAGTCCGCGGCTGGTAAAAAGCTTTGTGGCGGTGTAGGTTCCAATAGTCGTTTCATTGTGAATGAGTGAAATTCTTTGTCCCTTTTTCAATGTTCCTCTGGTAATTTTACCGATACATAATCTTCCTACATAGGGATCATGGTCTATGGTTGAGATAAGCATTTGAAATGGTTGATCTTCGTTTATATTACTATTGGGAATCTCGGCTATGATGGTATCAAGAAGAGGAACAAGGTCGCCCGGAGTTTCTTTTGTGTAGTCTTCTGGAATACTTGTGTACGCCTTTCCATCTCGTCCTACTCCGTAGAGTGTGGTAAAGTCAAGGGCGTCTTCATGTTCGGCAAGCTCTAAAAACAAGCTTTCCACTTCATGCAACACTTCAATAGGACGTGCATCGTTTTTGTCAATTTTATTAATGAAAAGAATTACTTTTAATTTCGCCTCAAGTGCTTTACGAAGCACAAATCGTGTCTGGGGAAGGGGTCCTTCGGCAGCATCTACTAAAAGCAGTGCGCCACTTGCCATATTGAGAACGCGTTCCACTTCACTTCCAAAGTCAGCGTGGCCGGGGGTATCTATGATATTTATTTTTTCCTCTTTGTATTCAATACTGGTATTTTTAGCAAGTATGGTAATGCCCTTTTCTCGTTCTAGATCATTTGAATCCATGAGAAGTTCCTGAGTCATCTCTTTCTGATTATCTCGAAAGACATGAGACTGTTTAAGGAGGCCATCTACCAATGTTGTTTTTCCGTGATCTACGTGAGCGATGATCGCGATGTTTCTGATTTTCATAAATTAGAGCAAAGAGTAAGTATAGCAGGTCAGGGCAGAAAAAACTACCTCCAGTCTATATCATCAAACCCGTGCTTTTTAAGGTATTCGTTACACTGACTAAAATGGTGATTACCATGGAATAGATGAGCAGAATAGGGTGAAGGATGACCTGAAGTGAGGACTAAATTATCAAATACATCTATGGTTTTCCCTTTTTCTTGCGCATATTTCCCCCACAACATATACACCACGTCTTTTTTTTCTTTGTTTAGCTTATATATCACCGCATCGGTGAATTGTTCCCAGCCCTTACCCTTATGTGATGCCGGAGAGGCGGCACGTACCGTTAACACCGCATTAAGCATCAACACGCCTTGCTGGGCCCAACGAGTGAGGTCTCCGGATGCAATAGGATCTATTCCAAGGTCGGCCTTGATTTCTTTGAATATATTTTGCAAAGAGGGAGGAATATGCACATTCTCATCCACCGCAAAGCTCAGACCATTGGCTTGACCTTTGCCATGATACGGATCTTGTCCTACTATAACGACGCGTACTTTATCAAATGGGCATAGATCAAATGCACGAAATACTTGTTTGGGTGGAGGAAACACAGATGAGGTTACGTATTCATTCCGAACAAAATGTGAGAGACTTTGAAAGTATTTTTGCTTAAATTCTTGAGTAAGAACTTTCTTCCATGAGGATTCAATAATTACATCTGGCATAGTATATAGCCTTATTCTGGCATGAATTGCGTTATAAACATAATAAGGGCAATCCCGAGTATAAATGGCACTGCCTGATTTAGAGGCTTACTTTTATCGTGATTCTCATGAAGTTCTGGAATAAGATCTGCAGCGGCAATATAGATAAAAATACCAGCGGTAAGCGCAAGCGCAGAAGGGAGCACATTTAAGTACGTATTTACGAGAAAAATACCTGTAATTCCACCAAGTACCGCAGTAAGAGCAGACAGAAAATTATACATAAGCGCTTTTTGTCTCGTAAATCCAGATCGTACCAGTATCATAAAGTCTGCAATTTCTTGGGGAAGCTCGTGAGATATGATGGCAATTGTTGCCACGATTCCAAGAGAAATACTTACAGAAAATGTAGCTGCAATAGCAATACCATCGATAAAATTATGAATCATATCTCCGATGATTACCAAATAGGCGGAAGGCTTTATATTATGCATGTCATTATGATGGTGGTGATACCACAACACAAATCGCTCCATAAAAAAAGAGAATATTATACCGATGAGTGTTATAAAAAGCACTGAATCAATTTCTCCTTGATGAAGTGCTTCGCTTAAGATGTTGATGAATGCAGTAGCGATAAGCACTCCTGCAGCAAAGCTCACCATACTTTTAGAATTAGCTTCATAACTTGAACTTTTTCCCAACAAAAATACAATTCCTATGAGTGAAGCAAGGCTTGTTATGAATGATGCAATAATGGTATAGAGTAATACTGACATGTTAGTTGCAACTTCCGCAGTTCCCATAAAATTCTAATGAGTGTCTTTGTATAGTAAAATCACGTGGTTTTTGTATGTTGAATAGGAGGTTTTCTTCATCTTTTATAGTAACGTCTTGTATACCACCACAAGATGTGCAGATCACATGATGGTGATGATCGCGCTCTGACGATTCATAAAATGTAGTTCCACCTGTTATGTCAATCTTATGAATAATGCGGTTTGTGAGCAAAAAATCGAGCTCCCTATACACGGTTGTAATATTTGCATGAATGTTGATACGCATGAGTAATTTATGTATCTGTACAGCAGATAGTGGGTGATTAGTAGTTTCAAAAAGATCGAGTATGGCCTTTCTTGTGGGAGTATTTCGGGTATTATGTGGTAGTTCTTTCATATTATTAATGCAACTCACTTGCATTATACTAGTTTGAAAGCATATTATGCAAGTGAATTTATAAGTATGAAAAAAAATAAACCACAGAAAGAAAATCTGTGGTTTATATGTGTCGTTGAAAATCTAAGCGCTATTTTTTCTTAGCGACTTTTTTAACAGTACGTTTTTTTACTGTTGGTTTCTTTGCCTTCACTGTTTTCTTTACTACTTTCTTAGTAGGTTTTTTCACTTTTTTCACTGTCTTTTTGACTGTTTTTTTTACCACTTTCTTTTTTGCTTTTTTTGCTGCCATACCTATCTCACCGCCTTTCATGATACTATCTTTTATAACATTCTCTCTATAATAACTATGCACAGAATAGGGGATGAAATGCAATAGGTAATATAGTTGGACCTAATATAGTTGGAACACAACACGACCTGTCCTGAGCGTAGTCGAAGGAACTTTTCTACCCTTTGAGCTGACTAATCCCCTAGGATCAACTCAATACTATAGTAAGTGCAAATCCAAATGTCGTGTTCTATCCTCTGTCATGCTGAACTTGTTTCAGCATCTTTGTATTAAGATTCCGAAATAAATTCGGAATGACAAAAGTGACAATTTCGTTTTGCGTTAGCTATATCGTGTTGGTTATTCACCGTATTTTTGACGGTCACCGTATTATACGGTGAGTAGGGCTCTGGAAAAGGCTTTTACCGCAATTGCTTTAGAATTTTGAAAAAATGCGGACAGCCACAGGATACCGCATTGTGGTAGCATATATACATGCAAAGACTCTTCACTAAGAAAAAAGAAATAATTAACATCTTCCGTGTTCTCTATGCGTTCGTCATAGGACTCTTAGTACTTTTTGCCTATTGGACATCTATGGGCGTCAACAGAAGTGCAATATATGAAGTGGGGACAACAAGCGGCCAAATAGCAGCATGGCTCTTTGTCGCAACGCTTCTTCCGGGAATTGCCAGAAGATTTAAAGTTCAACATATAGTCTTTACATTTCTCATGTTTATCCGAAGACAGCTGGGAGTAAGCATGTTTCTTCTTGGATTCTTGCATTATGCATCCATTCGTCTTTTTCCGATATTGTTTGCAGGTGTTCCTCTAAACTTATCGCCACCAACATTTGAAATATTGGGCTTTTTTGTACTTTATTCCTTGGTTCCTTTATATATTACCTCAAATGACTTCAGTGTTAAAAAGCTTGGTGTGTGGTGGAGGAGAATCCATAGCATTGCTTATATCACGGTGTGGCTCATATTTGGTCATGTAGCTTTGCAAGAATTTGAAGGAGTAGCGGTTGTGTTAGGACTTGTTGCAATTCTTGAATTAGCATCTCACTTCATTTCGAAAAAAAACATACCAGGTCATGCCTAAGGTATATATTGTGTAAAGTGACGCTTGAATGTAGTCCATCTTCTGCGTTATACCAAACATAGATTTTATTATGTCTCCAGCAACAGTTCCTTTAGCGGGAATAAATGTAAATATCATATGTCCTATTTCTGGAATAAACCCTACTTCTGCAAATTCATGAATGCCTCGCGCCAGTAGTCCCGCAGCAAACAATATAAGAAGCATGCTTGTTACGCGAAATGCGTAATAGACGGGCATTTTGAGTGTGGCACTGAAAAAAGCAAGAGACACAAGGAGTCCAACAACCATTCCTCCTGCAAACCCGGTGAGTATCTGTGTAGGGTTTGCTGCAAAGTAGACAGTAGATAAAAAGAGAACTATTTCAAACCCCTCTCGAAGAACCGCGGTAAACACAAGTAAGAACAAGCCGTTATGCTCTTTTCGTTCCATGGTGTTTTTAACTTTTTGCAAAAGTTCAACTTTGTATTTTCCGAAGTATTTGTGCAAGAAAAATACTGCCCAAGTAATAAACAAAGCAGATACAATCATTAAAATTCCTTCTATTAACTCCTCTGTAGAGCCGGTGTAAAGTTCTTGCATTTTTATGCCAAATAAACTTCCACCAACAAGCAATGCAACACTAACAGCAACAGCCAGGCCCGTGGCATGCCAGACTGTTTTGACACTCTTGTGATGACCGAGTTTGTATAGAATTCCCAAAATAGTGGCTACTATGAGTGTGGCTTCTATAACCTCGCGAAACGTTATAAGGAATGCTGGAATCATACGGCAATTATACACTAATTATCGGTTATAATAATATCCATGCCCACAACTTCTGACACTACAAAATTCACTCTTCCTACGATATTTGTAATATTTGGCATTACTGGAGACTTGGTCAAGAAGAAGATTCTTAAGGCCCTTTATAACCTTTATTTGAAAAAACATCTCCCTGAAAAGTTTAGAATATATGGATTTTCCCGCCGTGATTACGATGACTTTAAACTCAAATCATATTTACGCGACATTATGGAGAAAGGTAAGTATGAACAATCTGATAAATACGATACCTTCTTCGAAGAATTTTTCTATGTTAAAGGTGATTTTTTTGAGAAAAGCGCTTATGAGCATTTGGCTAAAACATTAGGGCATATTGATGGACAATGGAGTATATGTACGAATAAATTGTTTTATCTTGCCGTTCCTCCCACGGCATACTCTGATATCATAACTAACCTCCATGCAACGGGTCTGACTATTCCTTGTTCACCAGAAGAAGGATGGACGCGTGTTATTTTAGAAAAGCCCTTTGGCACCAACTTACAAAACGCCATCGACTTAGATCGACAACTAGGGGAGCTTTTTAAAGAAGAGCAAATATACCGAGTTGATCATTATCTTGGTAAAGAAACGGTAAAGAATATTTTGGTTTTTCGATTCAGTAATTCATTTTTGACTCCCGTATGGAATAAAGAATATATTGAGCAAATCGAAGTACGCCTGATGGAAGATATAAAAGTAGAAACGCGTGGAGAGTTTTATGATAAAGTTGGAACGCTTCGAGATGTGGGTCAAAATCATATGCTTCAGCTCCTGGCGCTTTTCCTTATGAAGGCTCCCAAATCGCTTGATGCACAAGAAATAAAATCCTGCCGAAGTGAAGCACTTAAATCACTCCAAATCATGTCACCGCAAGAAGTTGCCCGTCAAACTAAGCGTGCACAATACAAAGGATATACGAGTGAAAAAGGAGTAGATCCTCATTCAGAAACAGAAACATATTTTCACATTCAAGCTACATCAAGTTTGCCAGAGTTTGAAGGAGTCCCCCTCATTCTAGAAAGTGGTAAAGCACAGAGTGCGCCGTGCATTGAGGTAGTAGTTTCATTCAAAGAGTCAGATTTATGTTTATATGCATTTCCCGGAAAACAGCGCAACAAGCTTCATTATCATCTCAAACCAGATGAGAAAATAAGCATGCGGTTTTTGGCTAAAAAACCTGGATTTTCCAACGAAGTAGAACAACACGAGCTCGGGTTCGATTATCATGCTGCCTATGACGCAGCAGAATTTGTCGATGATTATGAAGGGCTTTTGTACGATATCATAAAAGGTGATCAAACGCTTTTTGTATCTACCGATGAAATTATCAGCGAATGGAAATTTATTGAACCAATCATTAAAACTTGGCATGAAGATAAAAAACCAGAACTTGAAATCTATTAATTATCAATACGTATGAATAAAGAAATTGGCATTATCGGTTTAGGAAAAATGGGAAAGGGAATTGCTGCTCAACTTGCAGAAAAAGGGTGGACTGTGCATGTATATAATCGAACGGTAGAAAAGGCACATGAACTTGCTTCAGAATTTGAATCTATGAAAGCATATGATTCAGTGGAATCTATGGTTGCGGGCATCTCATCCTCCCCGCGAATTGTGTGGGTGATGGTTCCCGCAGGTAATGCAGTTGATGAGACATTATTTGGCGAGCGTGGATTAGCTCAATATTTACATGAAGGAGATGTCGTTATTGACGCAGGAAATTCTCAATATAAAAACGATGCCACTTGCGCTGCAAAACTTGCAGAGAAGAACATCCACTTTATCGATGTTGGAGTTTCTGGCGGACCAGCCGGTGCCAGGAATGGTGCATGCTTAATGGTCGGGGGACCAAAAAAATTATTTGACGAGTACGAAGAGCTGTACAAAGATCTCACGGTCGAAGGAGGATACGCTCATTTTGAAGGAATTGGTGCTGGGCACTTTGTAAAAATGGTACACAATGGCATAGAGTATGGCATGATGCAGGCTATTGGAGAGGGATTTAACCTCATGAAACAATCAGACTATCATCTAAATCTCACTGAAGTTGCACGCGTATATAACCGTGCAAGTGTAGTCGAATCCCGACTTATTGGATGGCTTGAAAAAGCATACCAAGAATGGGGAGTAGAACTCAAACCCATATCTGGATCAATTAGCCACAGTGGTGAGGGTAAGTGGACGGTGGAGGTGGCAGAGGAGATGGGTCAAGAAGTTCCCGTTATCAAAGAGTCGTATGAATTCCGAGTGAAATCGGCAAGTAACCCAAGTTATACCGGCCAGGTAGTTTCAGCCCTTCGTGGACAGTTCGGAGGGCACAAAGTTAATAAATAGCCCGACGTCCGCCTCTGGAGGATGGTGGTCACCCAGTAAAAAAATAATATGAATACTCAAATCATAGATATCTCAATTCCACTCTCATCATCTACTATCGTCTATCCCGGGAATCCTCAGATTGAAATTCAAGAGATAAAAAGCGAAGCGAGCAAATCTACCATCTCTAAAATTATCACCGGTTCTCATAATGGAACTCACATAGATGCACCCAAACACGCCATAGAGAATGGAAAAAGCATCACTGACTTGCCCCTCGATGTTTTTATGGGACCATGTCGAGTGGTCGATTGCACGGCAGATACAGGAGCTGTATCACGAGAAACATTAGAATCAAAGAATATCCAAAGTAGAGAACGCATTCTTCTTAAAACATCAAATTCCCAAAGAGGTTATACAGAATTTTATCCAGATTTTGTCTATCTTTCACCAGAAGGAGCACAATATTTGAAAGAAGTGGGCATAGCTCTTGTTGGTATAGATTATTTTTCTATCAAACAAAAAGGGTCAACAGATAATAGACCCCATACATTACTTTTAGAAAAAGATATTCCTATCATTGAAGGTATAGATCTTTCTCAAGTAGATGAAGGAGAATATACACTCGTCGCCTTCCCACTCAAATATATGGGCATGGACGGCGCACCTGCGCGGGTTGTGCTATTACAGTAACTTCAATATATTCCAAAAGGCCTTAATATAGTCAGGCCTTACATTTTGATACTTCAGATAATAGGCATGTTCCCATACATCAAGTCCAATGATTGGAGTGTCTCCCGTAAGATATGGTGAATCTTGATTTGCAGTCGAATATACTTTAAGTTCTCCGTTTGATTCCACCAGCCATGCCCAACCACTTCCAAATCTGGTTGTTGCGGCATTACTGAATTCTTCTTTGAATGAATCAACAGATCCAAATATTTTGGTAATTTTAGCAGTAAGCTCTTCATCTACTTGTTTTTCTGGACCCATAACTTCCCAGAATAATGAATGGTTTAAGTGACCACCACCATTATTTACGAATGTAGACCGATCTGCATCAGACAAGCCTAAGCTATCTACTGACTTCATAAGTTCGATCAGATCTTTATCTTGCAGCGACGCATTACTTTCAACAACAGCATTGAGTTTTGCTACATATGCACCGTGATGTTTGTCATGATGAATCTGCATGGTTTGTGCATCTATGTGTGGTTCTAATGCATTAAAGTCGTAGGTTAATTCTGGAAGTTGATATGTCATTAAGATAAAAAATAAATAGTAACGCTACAACTTATTGTACTAGATATATGACAATGATCAAGGGTGTAAAAGTGAAGGATCAATCCAGACTGAAAGTATGAGCCATTCTTTTTTTTCATTCTGTTTTGCAATTATCGTAACTGTATACTTATCTATCTTCTTTATATATTCATTACTATCTGACGCTTTACCTCGTTTTGTACTATCAGGGAATCGAAATGCTTTCCATGCGTATTCTTGGGGAATTTTGCGTGCTCGTAATCTATCAATCGCATGATTGGTCCAGATGACTCCATTATAAGATTTGCTATAGCTCATGATATAGATTGTAACAAGTGGTATAATAATGAGTAAGATATCAAAACATATCATTAACCCTCACAAGCATGAATATAATCACAAAAATACTCCTTTTTTTCTCATTTATCGTATGTATTACCATTACCCCTGCTGTCCAAGCAGCTGGGTATATATCTACTTCAGAAAGTACTGTAGTAGCAGTAGAAGATACAGATGTAGTTATAACGATCAACAACTCTTTTTCAAGTAAAGAGCGTTATAAAAATCTCTTCTTCCTTGGCGGAGACTTTACCATGGTTCAGATTGACTCAGACCCTGTTATTGAAAAAGCAAACTTTGCGGTATTTGATATTGATGCTCGAGCATTTCATGGGTGGAATCCAAATATAAACGGTCCTGTAAACGCATTGCTTGTTGATGAAAATCTTCTCTATGTGGGTGGTGACTTTAACCAAATAGATGGAGTAGATAGGTCATACTTGGCGGTTTTTGAACTTCCTGAAGGAAAGCTCGTGCAAACAGATTTGGTAGTAAATGGCCCCGTGCAATCTATCACTCTTCAAAATGGGAAAGTCCTTATTAGTGCGCAAACAAGTAGTACCAATA